>NZ_CP073588.1:605454-908181 GCF_021560015.1 Shewanella vesiculosa
CAGCTACTTTGGTTTCGCTAACGGGTAATGCTTTGTCAACTTTGTCAGCTCTTGGTTTATTTTTAGCGTTGTCATCTTGAGCAGTATTTCGACTGTTTCGCTCATTACGCTTGTTCTGAGGACGACCTTCAGTGGTGTCTTTCGATTTGTCACTGTCATTGCGTTGACGACGGCTATCATTGCGCTTGTCATTGCGGTTACCACTATCGTTACGTGTCTCATTACGACGAGTGTTACGACGTGGGTTAGTCTGAGTGCTGTCTTTAGTCTGCGCTGTCGCTTTGGTATCTTTCACCTCAGTTTCATTAGCAGAGAATAGGGCGCTGATTGCTGAGATGACTCGTGAAAACAATCCTGGCTGAGTAGATGCTGTCGCAGGGGCAACATTTACAGGTGCGGTTTTGACGAGATCTTCAGCAGCTTTTTGTGGGGCAGCAAAGCCTTTTAATGCTGGTTCTGGTGATGCCGCGCGCTCTAATTTACGAGGCTCATACAATTTTGCTGCTGGCTGTTCTACGCGCTTATAGCTTGATTCACTGACTTCATCGTCACTCTTACGACGTACCACACGGTAATCTGGGGTTTGCATGTGTGCATCTGGAATGATGTACACTTCAACTTGATGACGCTCTTCAGTAATACGGATCGCTTTACGCTTTTCGTTTAATAAGAAAGCCGCCACATCAACTGGCACAATCGCTTCGATTTGTGTGGTGTTTTCTTTAATGGCTTCTTCTTCCATTAAACGTAAAATTGATAGTGCTAATGATTCAGTACTGCGAATAGTACCTTGGCCATGACAACGAGGGCATAAATGTGCTGCAGACTCTTCTAGTGATGGACGTAGGCGTTGACGCGACATTTCCATTAAACCGAAACGAGAAATACGGCCCAATTGAACACGTGCACGGTCATGGTGTACGGCATCACGTAAACGGTTTTCAACTTCACGCTGGTGGCGAACAGGGGTCATATCGATAAAGTCGATAACCACTAAACCACCTAAATCGCGAAGACGTAATTGACGTGCAATTTCATCAGCTGCTTCAAGGTTTGTGTTCAGTGCAGTTTCTTCAATATCACCGCCTTTAGTGGCTCGGGCAGAGTTGATATCAATAGACGTTAATGCTTCTGTGGGGTCAATAACAATTGATCCGCCTGATGGTAAACGCACTTCACGTTGGAATGCCGACTCGATTTGAGACTCGATCTGGAAGTGAGTAAATAGAGGCACTTCAGAGTCATATAGTTTGACGCGTTCGACAAAATCAGGACGAACTAAACCAATGTGCAGTTTAGCTTCTTCAAAAATTCGTGGATGATCGATAAGGATTTCACCCACATCACGACGTAAATAGTCACGAATAGCACGAACAATGACGTTGCTTTCTTGATGAATTAAGAAGGGGGCAGCCTTGCTTTGAGCGGCTTCTTGAATCGCATCCCAATGATGTTGTAGTACTTTCAAGTCCCACTTTAGTTCTGTTGACTCTTTGCCTACACCAGCCGTACGCACGATTAAGCCCATACCATTAGGTACTTCTAGCTCAGACATCGCTTCTTTAAGTTCGGTGCGCTCATCACCTTCGATACGACGAGAAATACCGCCAGCACGAGGGTTATTTGGCATTAAGACTAGGTAAGAACCAGCAAGACTAATAAAGGTAGTTAATGCAGCGCCCTTGTTGCCACGTTCTTCTTTATCGATTTGAACAATGACTTCTTGGCCTTCTTGCAGGACTTCTTTGATGTTTGGACGGCCTTGGAAGGAATATCCTTTAGGGAAATATTCACGACCAATTTCTTTTAGAGGTAAAAAACCGTGACGATCTGCACCGTAGTCAACAAATGCGGCTTCAAGTGACGGCTCTACGCGAGTGATTTTACCTTTATAGATATTTGATTTTTTCTGTTCATGACCAGGACTTTCGATGTCTAGATCATACAGTTCTTGCCCATCAACTAGGGCTACGCGCAACTCTTCTGATTGAGTTGCATTAATTAACATACGTTTCATGATGACGTGATTCTTCTAAATGAGGTCATCAAACAACACGATCTTTCTGCATTACGGGCCTGAATTAATCGGTATAACCTCACGGCTAGATCCAGGCAATTAGGTGCTCATTACTGTAAAACGCAGTCACTGCGTGTCGCATCCTATTTATGGCTTATTTTCTAGTGTTTACAAAAACAAGGAATTCGTTGACTTACAACCAACCCCATAAATTATGGTATTTTAATCCGTTAATGCCCAAGTCGAATCGGTTTGTTTGATAACAAGCTAAAATGTTGTTCGAATTTGGGGCGATTTACCACAGTTAAATTAAAATCTTTATTGAATACTTACGGTTTAATTGTACAAACGGTTTCTTATCGTTTTTTAATAAATACAATTTGCAAATCAATGATTTGCTACCGGTTAGGTTCATTTTTATAACTGCTAGTTTTTCGCATTTGGTGAAAGTTGTGAACACTTTATCCACTGTTTACTCTCAACCTGTGGGCAAATATAGCAACAATCGCTATTTTCAGCAATCAAAAGCCCATATTCTTTCGCGTATTTATTTGAAGTCCAATGCGGCAATAGCCAAGCATTTACTAGATAAGGTACACTATTACGGTTACTACTATATGGCGCATCATGAATACTGAAACCACCCCCCAAGTTGAATACGTGACTATCGACGAAGATCATTTTGAACAACGCATCGATAATTTTTTGCTGACTAAATTAAAAGGCGTACCGAAAAGCATGATCTATCGGATTGTGCGTAAAGGCGAAGTGCGGGTAAATAAAAAACGCATTAAGCCGGAATATAAATTACAAATCGGAGACATTGTTAGGGTTCCGCCTGTTCGTGTTGCCGAAAAAGACAATCGCAAGGCACCATCACCTAATTTATCAAGAGTGTCTCAGCTTGAAGAACGTATCATCCATGAAGATAATCATTTAATTGTGTTAAACAAGCCTGCCGGTATTGCAGTACATGGCGGAAGTGGCGTGGATTATGGTGTGATTGAAGGCTTACGCTCATTGCGTCCACAGCAAAAGTTTTTAGAGTTAGTACATCGTTTAGATAAAGATACGTCTGGTGTGTTGCTTGTGGCTAAAAAACGCAGTGCCTTGAAGCATCTGCATGAACAATTGCGCAGTAAAACCATGCAAAAAGATTATTTAGCCTTGGTGCGTGGCGAATGGCAGGCAAGCGATAAAGTGGTTAAAGCACCACTGTTAAAAATCACTTTAAAGTCGGGCGAACGCATTGTGCGAGTCAATAAAGAGGGTAAAGAGTCTGAAACCCGCTATAAGATTATGCAGCGTTACCAAGGTTGTACTTTAGTTAAGGCTAGTCCTGTTACAGGACGAACCCATCAGATACGAGTGCATTGTCAGTATGCTGGTCATGCTATTGCTTGTGATGATAAATACAGTGAGCAGCAATTTGATGACAGTATGCGGGCCTTAGGTTTAGACCGTTTGTTTTTGCATGCCGCAGAACTTAAATTTACTCATCCTGAAAATGATCAAGTTATGCAGGTTAAAGCGCCTTTAGACCCAGTGCTACTGAGCACACTTGAGAAGTTGAAAAGAGTATAAAGGCACACAGCAAATAGAGTAGGGCATTATATTGAACAGTAAAGAGAAAGCTTTTGACCTGGTTATTTTTGATTGGGATGGCACGCTAATGGACACTGTGGGTAAAATCGTGTCTTGTATGCAAAATGTCGCTCAAGAATTAATGTTACCCATTCCATCCGAGCAGGAAGTGAGAGATGTCATTGGTTTATCTTTACCCCAAATTATGCCGATTTTATTTGCTGATCATCAAAACCATCAACAAATTATTGATTGTTATCGACGTCACCATGTTGCGAGTGTGCTACTCACGCCTTTATTCGATGGCGTCGAATTACTGATCCGTAATCTATTTGATGCGGGTTATCATTTAGCTATTGCTACAGGGAAAGGTCGACAAGGTCTTGATAATGTATTAGCTCTCACAGGGTTAGGCGATTATTTTCATGCGACCCGTTGCGCCGATGACGCACAAAGTAAGCCGCATCCTGAGATGTTGTATTCGTTATTGGCTCATTTTGATGTTACCGCAGACAGAGCCATTATGATTGGCGATTCAATTCACGACTTAGCCATGGCCAATAATGCTGGCATGGCAAGTATAGGTGTGAGTTATGGCGCCCATAATGAATCCAGACTCAATCTATTAAACCCGCGTGCTATTGTAGACCAGCCTTGTGCGATTCGTGACTATCTTTAATTTTTATGGCCGATGTGATGATGATAGTCGCATTACGGCATTGAAGATAAGTGTGTCCGACGCTGTATCGTATTCGCTTCTGTATGATACTCAGCTTACTTCTGTGTTATGTCTCTTGTTATAACCACATCAAGCACAGATACCATTATCTACCCCCATCTCCCCTTATTAAATTCGATATCAGTATTTGTTGGTTGATCATTCTGGTGCTTGACTGAGTACATCTACACCGTGCTGAGCGAGTAAATCTATCAGTTTAATTAATGGTAGACCGATTAGGGTGTTAGGGTCATCACCTTCTAAACGCTCAAACAGAGCTATACCTAATCCTTCACATTTGAAACTTCCGGCACAATATAATGGTTGTTCTGTATTGATGTAGTAGCGAATTTGCTCCGCAGATAAATGTTTAAAATGAACCGTAAACGGTTCAACACAAGATAACATTTGTTGATTGGCACTATTGAATACTGCAAGGCCGGTATAAAAAGTAATAGCTTGACCTGACGCCGCGCTTAATTGCGCTATCGCATTGTCTACTGTGTGAGGCTTACCAATAATTTGACCGTTAATCAGTGCAACTTGATCCGAACCTATAATTAATTGCGGCACTGATTTGTTCTCTATTAGTTGGGCGCCTGCGAATGCTTTTTGTTCGGCTAAGCGTTTGACTAAAGATAATGCGGTTTCATTTTTTGCTGGCGATTCATCAATATTAGGGTTAACACAGTTAAACGGCAGCATTAATTTAGCTAATAATTGCTGACGAAAAGGTGAGGTTGATGCAAGTACAAGATTGAATTCCATTGGCTTTGTTTCAGTATTTGTTGGCTAATAACAGAATATTAGTCAGTTTACTGTATTCATCTATGCAAATGGAGCATTTTTCTCGAGTAATGCTTGTGTGATTGGTTTGGGTTCGGTAAAATTTGCCAACTTTCAAATTCAATGCCGGATTTAAAGAGTACCTAAAGTTCGTTATTAGGTGAGGTTACCGTATTTTTACGGAAATTTTCTTTGACTCCAGCGTTTTCAAACTATAATATGCGCGCCTTATGCAAACAGTAAAGATACCGGTTTCAATTGATCCTATACGCGCTGCCTCTAGCGGCCTTCGTTATGAAGGTATCATTTTAGGCAAGCAACTAAAGCGATTAAGCGAGTTATGTGCCGGCGACTGTTCCGACGTAGTTGTGTCGTTGGAATGTGGCGTCGATTTACAGGGGATAGTCTACCTTCGCGGGAAGGCTGTGACGGAGCTCACTCTGCTATGTCAACGTTGCATGACACAATTTACTACTGAGGTTACGGTCGACTTTTGTTTTAGTCCTTGTAAGACTGAGGCAGAAATCGATGAGCTCCCGGATGCGTATGACCCAATTGAGTGTAATGAGATTGGTGAAGTACGTCTGCATCAATTGATTGAAGATGAATTGATAGTCGCTATGCCTATCATCCCGATGCACGATGATAATAATTGTAAGTCTGGGTCGAAAGATATAGTTGTAGGCGAGATCGAACCCGCTCATGAGGAGCGTCCAAATCCGTTTGCAGTGTTAGAAAAACTGAAGAGCAAGTAATCGTAGGAGACAGGTCCAATGGCTGTACAACAGAATAAAAAATCACGTTCAAAGCGCGGAATGCGTCGTTCACATGATTCATTGAGCACTGCTCAATTGTCAGTAGACGCAACTAGTGGTGAATTACATCTACGTCACAACGTGACTGCTGATGGTTTTTACCGCGGTAAAAAGGTTATCAACAAGTAATTTGTTGCTAATTGAATGACAAATCTGACGCTTGCGTTAGATGCGATGGGGGGCGATCACGGCCCCCACGTGACAGTGCCTGCAGCCTTGCAGGCATTGAAATTTAATACATCCCTAAAAATTATTTTGGTTGGCAATCAAACCGAAATAGAAAAATATATCCTTCAAGCTGATCCAACAACTTTATCCCGCATTGAAATAATTCATACCACTGAAGCTGTCACTATGTGTGATAGGCCCATTCATGCTTTGCGTTCACGTAAAAATAGCTCAATGAAAATTGCTATTGAACTGGTGCGCGATGGAAAAGCAGCTGCCTGCGTTAGCGCGGGTAACACGGGGGCGTTGATGGCGATGGCTAAGGTATTATTAAAAACCTTACCAGGCATTGATAGACCAGCATTGGTATCTTGTTTACCAGCTATGACAGGCAAGCCTGTTTATCTGCTGGATTTAGGCGCCAATGTTTCTTGCGATTCCGAGACTTTATTTCAGTTTGCTATTATGGGGTCGGTATTGTGTGAAGCTGTTCATAAAAAGTCCCGGCCGAAAGTGGCATTATTGAACGTTGGTATTGAAGCGATTAAAGGGAATGACCAAGTCCAACAGGCTGGCCAAATTCTTCAACATACGGACCAAATTAATTATATTGGTTTTGTAGAAGGCGATGAAATTTATACCGGTAATGTTGATGTGATCGTTTGTGACGGATTTGTCGGCAACATCACCTTAAAAACCTCAGAGGGCATTGCCAAGCTATTAGTTCATCAATTAAAACGCGGCTTAAATGATGGTTTTTTTGTGCGTTTACTCTCCAAACTCATCGCTCCTCGCATACAAGCAGTACTCAGTAAGATGAACCCCGACCACTATAACGGTGCAAGTCTGATAGGATTGCGCGGAATAGTAGTAAAGAGTCATGGTAACGCGGATGAAGCTGCATTTTTACAAGCATTAAATTTAGCAGCAACAGAAGCAAAACGTCGTCTTCCTGAAATGATTAAAGATCGTTTGGAGTCGATTCTTTTAGACATCAATAGCTGATCTCATATATGCACACAAAAATTCTCGGAACAGGTAGCTATCTACCTGTGCAAGTTCGTAGCAATCAAGATCTTGAAAAAATGGTTGAAACCAGTGACCAATGGATTGTTGATCGAACTGGTATCTCTGAGCGGCGTATTGCTGCAACAGACGAATCGGTTTCAACAATGGGTTATCAAGCGGCATTAAAAGCGCTTGAAATGGCTGGGATAGAAGCCAGTGATCTTGATATGATTGTTTGCGGAACCACAAGTGCATCAAACGCATTTCCTGCAGCAGCATGCGAAATTCAAGCCTTATTAGGCGTCAAAAATATTCCTGCCTTTGATATTGCAGCCGCATGTTCTGGTTTTATTTATGCCTTATCCGTTGCAGATCAATTTGTTAAAAATGGTTCTGCTAAAAAAGTATTAGTCATTGGTTCAGATGTATTGTCGCGGATGTGTGATCCTTCTGATCGCTCCACGGTAATTTTGTTTGGTGATGGCGCTGGCGCTGCGATTATTGGTGTCAGTGATACCCCAGGTATTATTGCAACCCATATTTATGCAGATGGTAGCCAAGGGGACTTATTAAAATGTTCTTTCCCGCCTCGCGCCAATGAAAGTTCTACAGCGGTCGGTTTTATGACGATGAAAGGCAACGATGTCTTTAAAGTGGCCGTGACACAGTTATCGAATGTCGTCACCGAAACCCTGCGCCTTAATAATGTCGATAAATCTGAAATTGACTGGTTAGTGCCACATCAAGCTAATTTTCGCATTATCAATGCCACAGCCAAAAAATTGAACATGAGCTTAGATAAAGTGGTGCTTACCTTAGCTAGGCATGGTAATACCTCAGCCGCTTCCGTACCCATTGCATTAGATGAAGCCGTTCGTGATGGCCGAATTCAGCGTGGGCAATTACTATTGCTGGAAGCCTTCGGTGGCGGTTTCGCTTGGGGCAGTGCATTAATTCGTTTTTAATTTTCAAATTATTTTTATACAGGTAACCGTTTATGGAAAATGTTGCTTTTGTATTCCCTGGTCAAGGTTCTCAGGCCGTAGGGATGTTAGCTGAATTGGCTCAAACTCATGCCATTATTGGCCAAACCTTTGCCGAGGCGAGTGATGCTTTAGGTTATGATTTATGGGATCTTGTTGCCAATGGCCCAGCTGAAACCTTAAATGAAACCGATAAAACTCAGCCTGCATTACTCACCGCAAGTGTGGCTATTTGGCGGGCATATCTAGCGTCTAACAAGCCTATGCCTTCAATACTTGCAGGCCATAGTCTTGGAGAATATTCTGCTTTAGTATGTGCCGGGGTGATTGAATTTACCGATGCTGTTAAATTGGTTGAGCTACGCGGAAAATTAATGCAACAAGCTGTACCTGCGGGTTCTGGAGCTATGTTTGCCATTATTGGACTTGCTGATGAGGCTATTGCCACTGCATGTGCGGAATCGGCGCAAGGTGATGTGGTGAGTCCTGTGAATTACAATAGTCCAGGGCAAGTTGTTATAGCGGGTGAAAAAGCCGCTGTAGAGCGCGCAGCCGCTGCGTGTAAAGCTGCAGGTGCTAAAATGGCAGTTGCGCTACCTGTTAGCGTTCCGTCCCATTGTGCATTAATGAAGCCTGCAGCCGATGAATTAGCTAAAGCCTTAATTGAGATGACGTTTTCTGAGCCTAGCATCAAGGTAATCAATAACGTTGATGTGGCAATGCCAACCGACGCTCAAGCAATTAAAGATGCGTTAGTGCGCCAATTGTATTGCCCGGTACGGTGGAGCGAAACTGTTGAGTGTATGGCGACACAAGGTGTTACAAAATTAGTAGAGTGTGGACCTGGTAAAGTATTAACCGGTTTAACAAAAAGAATTAATAAATCGATATCCGCTCAAGCGGTTAATGATGTTGCTTCATTTGCAGCATTAGTCGAATAAAGGAGTTGATATGAGCTTTAGCATTAATTTAGACGGTAAGGTTGCATTAGTCACAGGTGCTAGCCGTGGTATTGGCCGCGCAATTGCAGAGTCGTTAGTACAAGCGGGTGCCATGGTTATTGGCACAGCAACCAGTGAAAAAGGTGCAGCGGCGATTCAAGCTTACCTAGGTGACAAAGGCTTCGGGATGGTGTTAAATGTCACTGATAGCCAGTCAGTGGCTGATTTATATAGCCAGATCAAAGAAAAAGCCGGTGAAGTTGATATTCTTATTAACAACGCAGGCATTACTCGTGATAATTTACTGATGCGAATGAAGGATGATGAGTGGCAAGATATTATTGACACCAATTTGACATCATTATTTAAATTGTCTAAACCAGTAATGCGATCTATGATGAAAAAACGTTTCGGACGTATAATCAGCATTGGATCAGTTGTGGGTACAATGGGTAATGCTGGCCAAGTTAATTACTCGGCGGCTAAAGCGGGTTTGATTGGATTTACAAAATCTCTTGCAAGAGAGGTTGCATCTCGTCAAATAACAGTGAATGCTATTGCACCTGGATTTATTCAGACAGATATGACAGATGAGCTGACAGTAGAGCAGCAACAAGCTATCATGTCGCAAGTTCCGATGGAACGATTAGGGCAAGCACAAGAAATTGCCAATGCAGTATTGTTTTTGGCCTCGGATTCAGCCGCTTACATCACAGGCGAAACATTGCATGTGAATGGCGGCATGTACATGGTTTAAGAGCGATAGGTAGGTAACTACCTTCATTTGAGTCAGTGTTAGTGATAATTCAATGTCATTTTTTGTGGTTAGACCACAAAATCTAAGCTTGCATTGTTATCTAATTCGAATAAACTACTCGCAATCTTACGCAAGTGCGTAATTTGAATAGGAAAGAAAACTAATGAGCAACATCGAAGAACGTGTAAAGAAAATCATCATCGAGCAACTTGGCGTTAAAGAAGAAGACGTTAAATCAGCTGCTTCTTTTGTAGACGATTTAGGCGCTGATTCTCTAGACACTGTTGAATTGGTTATGGCTCTAGAAGAAGAGTTTGATACCGAGATCCCTGACGAAGAAGCTGAAAAGATCACTACTGTTCAAGCAGCGATCGATTACGTTTCTAAGA
The DNA here is from genome assembly GCF_021560015.1 of Shewanella vesiculosa. Taxonomy (NCBI): domain Bacteria; kingdom Pseudomonadati; phylum Pseudomonadota; class Gammaproteobacteria; order Alteromonadales; family Shewanellaceae; genus Shewanella; species Shewanella vesiculosa. The sequence continues at coordinate 615,621 of NZ_CP073588.1, forward strand.
ATCAGTAATCAAGAATTCACAAAAACAGGCGGCATTTATGCCGCCTGTTTTTGTTTAAAGCATTTGTAAACGCTCGTTCCATTTAATTGCACTAGAACACCCTTCCTTATATCTCTTTAGCTTTATCGCAATAATGGCATCGTGGCAGATTTTATTTAAAGGTGAATATCATGTCTAAACGTCGTGTCGTCATCACAGGTCTTGGTCTTGTGACTCCTGTGGGTAATGATGTCGAATCTTCTTGGAATGCCTTATTGGCTGGTCACAGTGGTATTGCTCCCATTACTAAGTTTGATGCGAGTGAATATAGCACTCGTTTTAGCGGCTCAGTCAAAGATTTTGATATCGAAAAATACTTAACCCAAAAAAGATGCCCGTAAAATGGATTTATTTATCCAGTACGGTATGGCTGCGGGTATTCAAGCGGTGCAAGATTCTGGCCTCGATATGAGCCAAGAGAATCCCGCTCGAATCGGTACCGCGATTGGTGCTGGTATGGGCGGCATGTGGTTAATTGAACAAGGTCATTCAGCTTTGCTCAATGGTGGCCCGCGCAAAGTGTCACCATTTTTTGTCCCTAGTACCATTATCAACATGATAGCGGGTCATTTGTCGATTATGTATGGCATGACAGGTCCTAACTTTGCAGTGACAACAGCCTGTACTACGGGTGTACACAATATCGGTTTTGCCGCACGTACTATTGCTTATGGTGATGCCGATGTAATGGTTGCCGGTGGCGCTGAAGATGTGACTAGTCCATTAGGTGTTGCAGGTTTTAGTGCAGCTAAAGCATTATCTACTCGTAATGACGATCCCAAAGCAGCCAGTCGTCCTTGGGACAAAGACCGTGACGGCTTTGTTATTGGTGATGGTGCCGGTGTCATTGTGATGGAAGAATATGAACGAGCTAAAGCCCGCGGAGCTAAAATTTACGGCGAGTTAGTTGGTTTTGGTATGAGTGGTGATGCATTCCACATGACATCGCCACCTAGTGATGGTGCGGGTGCTGCGGCGGCAATGGTTAATGCCATTAATGATGCGCAAATTGAAAAAGAGCAAGTGGGCTATATTAATGCCCATGGCACATCTACCAATGCGGGTGATAAAGCTGAAGCTGCAGCTGTAAAGTCGGTATTTGGCCCTTATGCTTATGAGGTGCTGAGTTCGACTAAATCAATGACCGGACATTTATTAGGTGCCGCGGGGGCGGTAGAGGCCATTTTCACTTTGCTTGCGCTGCGCGATCAACATGTTCCACCAACGATTAATTTAGACAATCCAGATGAAGGTTGTGACTTAGATTTTGTTGCCCATACATCTCGTCGCCATCAATTTGATTATGCTTTATGTAACTCATTTGGTTTCGGCGGCACCAATGGTTCTTTATTATTCAAAAAAATCGATTAGTTTCGTTAAGCTAAAAAAAGCGCCTCTGGCGCTTTTTTGTAATAACACAAAGTGTATCGTTATTTATAGATACATCTTGCGATCATCAGGAGGTTTTATGGCCGGTAAAGATAGACAACTTACACTACGTTTTTTGGCTGAGCCTGCAGATGTCAATTTTGGTGGAAAGGTGCACGGCGGTGCGGTTATGAAATGGATCGATTTAGCCGCTTATGCCGCAGCCGCAGGATGGAGTGGTAAATACTGTATTACGGTTTACGCTGGTGGTATTCGCTTTGTTAAACCTATTCACGTAGGTAATATTGTTGAAGTGACTGGTAAAGTGATTTATACCGGTACTACATCGATGCATATCGCTATTGACGTTAAAGCCGGTGACCCTAAAGAGTCAGAACGTCATTTAACCACCCATTGTATTGTCATTATGGTTGCTGTAGATGATGACGGTAATCCTATCTCAGTTCCAGAATGGATCCCCACTACCGCTGATGATATTCGTTTGCGTGATAGTGCTATGCGATTAATGGATATGCGTAAACGTATCGGGGCTGAAATGGAAGCCCACGTTAAACCTTCAGTTGTTTAAATAAAGAGGATGATATGGCCAAAGTAGCATTTATTGGTTTAGGCGTTATGGGATACCCTATGGCGGGACATTTAGTTAAGCAAGGGCATGATGTTACTGTGTACAACCGCACTGCCAGTAAAGCTCAACAATGGGTTGAACAGCATGGTGGTAAGGCTGCAGATACGCCAAAAGATGCAGCTAAAGGTCAAGATATTGTTTTTACCTGTGTGGGTAATGATGATGACTTACGCCAGGTCGTCTTAGGTGAACACGGTGTCGTTCATGGCATGCATGCGGGGGCCATTTTAGTTGACCATACTACGGCTTCTGCCGATGTTGCCCGTGAAATTGCTGCACATATTGAGCCGCTAAGTATCGCTTTTTTAGATGCGCCTGTTTCTGGTGGTCAAGCGGGTGCCGAGAATGGTGTATTAACGGTAATGATGGGTGGCGAGCAAGCGCATTTTGATACAGTTAAGCCTGTTATTGAAGCGTATAGTCGTTGCGCTGAGCTATTGGGGCCTGTCGGTGCGGGACAATTAACCAAAATGGTTAACCAAATCTGTATTGCTGGTGTGGTGCAAGGTTTAGCGGAAGGACTTCATTTTGCTAAAAGTGCGGGTTTAGATGGCTTGAAAGTGATTGAGGTCATCAGCAAAGGTGCTGCGCAAAGTTGGCAGATGGAAAACCGTTACCAAACCATGTGGCAAGGTAAATACGATTTTGGTTTTGCTATTGATTGGATGCGTAAAGATTTAGGCATTGCCCTCGATGAAGCTCGTCGCAATGGCAGCCATTTACCCGTAGCAGCGTTAGTTGATCAGTTTTACTCAGAGGTTCAGGCCATGAAAGGTAACCGCTGGGATACCTCTAGTTTACTTGCTCGTCTTGAAAAATCGCGTGATTAGTATTCATAATTTGTTGTAATAAAGTGCTATTACAGTAAAAAGCTCCGATTTTTATCGGGGCTTTTTTATTGACGATAAATAAGTAAATCGTCATTTATCTGCGTCCGTCTTTTTAATGCTAGTAAATTTATTGAATAAAAACCATCGAGTTACATGATGTAGCGCACATATTCAAAGTATTAACGCTGCTATTATCATTCCATCTAAATTAATTTTGCTTAAAGTGGATTGATTAACTAAGTTTATATTGCCCATCAATTTTAGACTACTTTATAAGTTGTTTAATAAATCGTTGGTAAATCATTTATAAACTAGGTTGTTGAGTAAGCCATAAGTAAAGTGTTGTGCTGCAGTGTGATGACCCGCGTCAGATAAAAAGAATGTGGGCATACGCTAAATTGGAGGAATGAATAGTGAACAATAAACTACTAAGCGCATTGTTTGCGGCTGGTTTTGCGGTAATGATGATGTCTTCTGCATCATTTGCTGCTGATCAGACGCTCGCAGAGTTTCACGTTGAGATGGGTGGTTGTGAAAACTGTCATGCTAATGAAGAACCGTCTGCTGATGGTGCTTATGAATTTGAACAATGTCAAAGTTGTCATGGCACACTAGCCGAAATGGACGAAAATCATAAGCCACATGATGGTGTCTTAATGTGCGCAGATTGTCATGCACCACATGAAGCCAAAGTAGGTGATAAACCAACATGTGATACATGCCATGATGATGGTCGTACAGCAAAATAAGCTATCTTTGATGGCAAAAAATACCGACATTTTGTCGGTATTTTTGTTTCTATTAGACGAATGTTACCGTGTTATTGTTGCTAGAAATATCTTCTTGTCGCTGAATAAAGAGTATCCAATCAAATTACGCTTATCAAAAGTGGTCCTGGCATAGACCTTTTCTGCTCATTAACCATCTAGGTAAGTAATCTCAATAACGTTTTTATATGACTTAGCCGTGTCAATTTGACTGGGCTAGTGGAGATAATGGCTCAAAAGCGTCACGTCATTTTTATTTTATTAGCTTAAAGTTAGGCATTCTTCAATCAAGTTAACTAGAATGAGATAACGTCAATAATCAATCGCCAATCAGTACTGATCACTAGTATTAAGGTCTATTTTTGATTGTTTTCATTATTCTTTTGACTGATATGCAGACGAGGCCATGGTTGTTAGTATTACCTTGTTTGAATATAGGTTTAGCATTGAAGGCTGTTGATTTAATCACATGGAGTGTATCAAATGTTTAAAGTCGTAAATTGGATGATAGTATCGAGGTCTGAGTTATTAGTCGATTTGCTCGATTGCCGATGGCCACAAGAGTTTTTGGTTAAATTAACTAAAACCCAGCCTAGCAATATGGCTAAAATGTTAGCAGTTGAACCGATTGTGATAGTTTTTTTTGACCTATCAACCATAGATTTACAACAAGCCTATCAATTACAACGCCTGATTGAACGTGAATATTGCTCTATTCATACTGTGTTTATCAATTTCCCTAAGCAGCTTGATACCCGATTCCTTATTCATCCTTTAACGATAGGGGTGTTTTATACTGATAGCAGCCTTGCAGAAATTAGCATTGGTTTAAATGACATAATGAAAGGTCGAAGAGTCATACCGCAGGATTTATTACGTTCTATGGTGGACGATGATAATCATGATGATAATGAGCAGTTAACAATCCGCGAACGTGAAGTGCTACAAACCTTGCTAACTGGCAGTACCAATTTAGACATAGCTAACCAATTATTTGTAAGTGAATCAACCATCAAAACGCATTTATATCGCGCCTTTAGAAAAATCGGTGTGTCTAGTCGTGGCCAAGCAATTGCTTGGGCGCAAACTCACATGCATGAAGTAAGGTTATAAGCACTTGCTTGTCGGTTAATCATATGGCGAAAAAACACAAGATAAAAAGAGGTATTCAGAGATACCTCTTTTTATTTTTGAGTGATTAACCAAGCCACAATGATGTTTTAGATGCATCTTTGATGCTAAGGGAAATAGTATCTAAAGCGGCTTCACTAATTGGCAAGGTTCCTTGCATCAGTTCATCACGTCTAAACCAGTGTAGGCTGATTTGCTCACCAACAGTCAAGCTTTGCAATTGCTGTTCAAATTGTGCTGTAACTTGTAAATTATCTGCTGCAATTAATAAATCACCCGCACTAAGACCCGCTTGATGGGCCGGACTGTGTTGGATGACGCTCAACACTTTTAAGCCCAATGATTCCGCTTTTGTTCTAGCACCAAAGCCAATGTTAAAGCCTTTAGCATCACCGCCACCTAAATCTGTGTTACCTTCGCTTGCTCGAAGCTTCATAGACACCCCAACCTGAGCCAGTAAGGCTTCAAGCGGTATATCATCACAGCTATTGAGGTAAGCAAATACATCATCACATGGACGTTTTAGGATGGTTTCAACAATCCGTTGATGGCTAAGCGGATCGGTACCGACACCGGTTAAGCCGTATTGTTGCCAAAGCTGACGCATAACATCGTCTAAACTTTTTTGCCCCTGGGTTTCAATGCGAAGAGTTAAATCTAAAAATAACCCAAACAGTGCCCCTTTGGTGTAATAGCTGACAATGGCATTAGCGGCATTTTCATCTTGCTTATAAAACTTGGTCCAAGCATTAAAACTTGACTGTTTTAGGGTTTGCTTAAAACGACCTTGACCTCTATATACTCGGGTCATAATTTGGCTAAGCAAGGTAAGGTAAGCGGCTTGATCAATACATTGAGATTTAAAGGTAATTAAATCATCATAGTACGAAGTAATCCCCTCATATGCCCATAGTTGCTCTGTGTAAGACTCTTGCGATAAATCAAATGGGCTAAATTCAGCCGGTTTAATCCGTTTCACATTCCATGAGTGGAAGTATTCATGGCTGCACAGTGACAAATAAGTGCGGTAACCTTTATCGACTGGTGCTTCTAATGACTGAGGTAAATCATTACGTGAACACATTAGTGCAGTTGAGGCTTTATGCTCTAAGCCACCAAAACCATTGTCTAAAACAGTGGTCATAAATACATAGCGTTCAAAAGGAGCTGGCGTGCCAAATAAATTGATTTGGTATTCGCATATGGCTTTAAGGTCTTTGGCTAAGCGAGCCATGTTGGCTCTATGCTTACCACTTAATACGATATCGTGAGGCACGCCGGCTGCATAAAATGTCTCTATGGTTAGCTCGCCCATTTCAACCGGATGATCGATTAAGTCGTCATAGTTTTCCGCGCTAAAATCACCAAAGCCGAATTGCTCGCCAGTGGTTCGAGTCATGCTGGTGGCCAAGGTCCAATGGGATAATTCAGCTAGTGCTGGTGTTGCAATTGTGACTCTATGAGATTGAGATTCCAGCCCTTTGGCGGCTAAAAACACACTACTGCCATTGAAGAAGCCATGATTAGTGTCCAAATGTGCAGTGCGGACAGACAAGTCCCAAGCATAAATTTGGTAGCATAAGGTAATATGGCTACCCTGATTATTTAACTGCCAGGTTTGCTTGTCTAATTGAGTAACGGATAGCGGTTGTTGATTTTCTTTAGCATCAATGTCAATTATGTTTTTAGCAAAATCGCGGATCATGTAGCTACCGGGTAGCCAAGCGGGTAAACAAAAAACTTGTGATGGAGATGCTTCAGAGACAGTTAACGTGACTTCAAATAAGTGTGCTTTTGGATCGATCGCATGGATATGGTAATGCATAAAGAATTCCGAATAAGTAGGCGAGTCACAATCAAAACGATTGAGCTATAATCGACAATGCTGCCAAAAATGCCGACGTTAAGCAAACGAATCCCATTTTGAGCAAAAGATTATCCATAATGAGCGGTTTTACTGGAGTGATAGTTCAAAGAATTGATAGTATTATCAAAAGCAACAATGCAGTTATTTAATGAGGGCCCCAAAATGGCTGAAGAAACCATATTTAGCAAAATTATTCGTCGTGAAATTCCAGCGGATATTTTATATCAAGATGATTTAGTTACTGCATTTAGGGATATTGCACCGCAAGCTCCTACCCATATTTTGATTATTCCTAACCATCTAATCGCCACGACTAATGACGTTAAGGCCTCTGATGAACAAGCATTAGGCCGGATGATGACGGTCGCGGCTAAACTTGCTGATGAAGCCGGTATTGCACAAGACGGTTATCGATTAATTATGAATTGTAATAAACACGCTGGCCAAGAGGTTTATCATATCCATATACATCTTTTGGGCGGTAAGCCGTTAGGCCCAATGCTGAGTCGTGACTAATGAAAATCAACAGCGATTTTTTTCCGTTAACCGAAGTGGCCAGTCGATTTGTTAATCAGTTAGCTCAATGCCGCCGTTTAGGGCTTACTGTCCAAGAGGCCAGTGAGCATCACGTGCTTATTGAGTTACCTTACAGCCAAGACATCATTGGTTATCCTGACACCGGGGTGATCCATGGCGGGGTGATTACCACCCTAATAGACACCGCCTGTGGCACGGCAGTGGTATGTGCAATATTAAAAAAATATCAATCGTTAGAATTGTCACCGACACTGGATTTACGGGTCGATTACATGAAACCTGCTGAGCCGCATAAATCGGTTTATGGGTTTGCAGAATGCTATCGATTATCGCCAAGCGTGGCTTTTACCCGCGCGATAGCTTACCAAGACAGTATTGATGAACCTATTGCTCACGCTGTGGGATCGTTTATGCGCATTAGCCCAGAAATGGTTGGTGAATCGTTTCGGCAAGCATTAATGGGTAATTTGCCGGAGACGAAATCATGAGTGAGCCAAGCAATATCAGTACGCAAACGGGTTTAGATGTTCAAGATGTGGTCAAACGGGCCATAGAGTTAAATGACTATAGTTATCTTCTTGAAAAAGTACCTTACTCACAATTTATAGGTATGTCTGTGGCGCGTTTTGGCGATGAAATGGTATTTAAATTACCCGCTAAAGATGACAATATTGGTAATCCTATATTACCTGCTATTCACGGTGGTGTGCTTGCTGGGTTTATGGAAATGTCAGCTATTGTGCAGTTAATGGTGTTTATGCAAGCTAAGAAAGTGCCTAAGATTGTCGATTTTTCAATTGATTATTTACGCGCAGGTTTGCATCAAGACACCTTTGCTGAATGCAAAATTACTCGCCAAGGTCGTAGAGTCGCAAACGTCAGCATGAACTGTTGGCAAACCAACCGCAAGCAGCTGATTGCGACAGCACGAGCACATTTTCTACTGGATTAGTCATGATGTGCTGCTGTGTTAGAGACAAGTTCAATTGCATCTATTTATTAAGGGAATATTGTATGAAAACATCATTATTATGTCTTATCGCTTCTGCGCTGTTACTTTCGGCTTGCGCGCATAATACTGCGGGTATCTCTGCTAATTCTAGTGGCCAACTTAGGGTTGATAATACCTCATTTGCTCGTGACGTTAACGTGACCGATGTTTCATCACTTATGGTCGCGGACTTAATCAAAGCGTCAGCATTGATTCAAAGCCAATCGAGTACTGATTTGCGTATTCAATACAAATTCACTTGGTTCGATGCGAGTGGATTTACGGTTGAAGATGAAGCAAGCAGCTGGAAATCAGTTAAGTTACATGGCAAGCAGCAGTTACAAGTCGGTGCGGTTGCGCCCAATTCGCAAGTCACCCGATTTGAGGTCTATGTGAGGCAAGCATTCTCCAATTAGACTCCATTATCATTAGCTTTAAGCTTATTTATGACAATAATCGATGTGATTTAGTGTGAGGGTTAATTAATTGCATTGTTGAGTTATCAAATTGTGTCACTGCTCGTGTATTCATATTGAAGTTAGTTTATAATCGAGACCGCCAAGGGGTGTTCAGTAAAACCTGAACTGAGATGTCTGTATGACGAACCCTTAGAACCTGATCCGGCTTATACCGGCGTAGGAATGGGCCACACTATAACTCGGTGCACCTCTTATTCGCTACTCTTGCCGGATCTCAAAATTACTATTTGAGGTCCTATGTTCACGAAAAATTCTATTAGATTACACCACACCCCCATTGCCTTAGCGGTGATTACAGCCATAAGCTCACCTATTGCTATGGCTAAAACCGCTGATGTTGAACGCGTAACACCTGAATATGAAAAAATGGAAGTCATTGTCGTTAATGCTGATTTTAGTAATATCAGCCTTGAGAAAATGCCCTCCAGTGTCACCGTTATTGATGCGCAACAATTAGAAGATGAAGGCGCACAGCATTTTGAAGATGTGCTAAATTCGATTGCTAACTTTAATTGGTCTGGTGGTAGCTCTCGACCTAAATACTTCCAAATTCGCGGTGTTGGTGAGCAAGAGCAATATCAAGGTGCACCTAACTCATCAGTTGGTTTTGTGGTCGATGACATCGATTTATCAGGCCTTGGCATGGTATCGAGTATGTACGACATGCAACAGGTTGAAGTGTTGCGTGGTCCGCAGGGGACTCAGTATGGTGCCAACGCATTAGCCGGATTAATTTACCTAAAAAGTAACGACCCTACAGAGTCGTTTGAGCATGGCGCAAAAGTCAGCTTAGGTGACGATAACCTGCGCACTCTGTCAGGATTCAGCTCCGGCCCGCTCAATGACTCAGGCAAACTACTCTACCGGGTATCGTTAGAGCAACATAACCAAAATGGTTATCGTGACAATCTTTATCTTAATCGCGACGATACCAATGAGCGTGACGAGTTGACTGCCAGAGCGAAGTTACGTTGGTATGCGACTGACGATTTGCAAGTTGATTTAACCTTGTTACATGCAAACTTTGATAATGGCTACGATGTGTGGACATTAGACAATAATCCCAGCAATACTTTAACTGACCAACCTGGCGTTGATACGCAAAAAACCTCCGGTGCTGGGATTAAATTTATTTATTCAGGTATACCAACATTTGATTTCACGTCGTTAACCTCATTTGCGCAAACCGACCACCATAATGGTTATGATGGCGATTGGGCTAATCCAGAATATTGGGCAAGCAAACAATGTGCAGCTTATGATGACTCTGGTGCCGTTAATGGCAGCGAACCTTGTGTTTACGATTATACCTGGGATAAAAAGGGCGACCGTAAAACCTTTACCCAAGAATTTCGTCTATCGTCAAAAACCGCTGGGCGTATTTTCGCCGGCAGCACCGACTGGTTAGTTGGCGTGTATGCGATGAATTTACAAGAAGATAATGACTTGTATTCAGAGTACAACACTTATCCAGATGAAGTGCTGCAGTCCAGTTACGATGCGACCAATTATGCGGTATTTGCTCAATTAGACAGCCATTTAGGTGATGAATATTTATTGTCTACAGGACTACGACTTGAACGTCGTGACAGTGATTATAGTGACAGTAATGAAGATAATTTCGCCCCATCAGAAGATATGTGGGGCGGGCATATTGCGTTATCAAAAGCCATTAATGCTGACCACAATGCCTATGTACGTATTGCCCGCGGTTATAAAGCGGGTGGTTTTAATATGACATTACCAGCTCAATTATCAGACAAAAAAGAGTTCGATACTGAGATCCTATATAACTATGAATTGGGCTTGAAATCGAGCTGGTTTGACGGTGAAGTCGATTCTACATTTGCGCTATTTTATATGGATCGCCAAGATCAACAAGTCGCCGCGTCGTTACAAGATCCTGATAGCCCCCAACGGTTTATTCTATTTACTGAAAATGCAGGTAGCTCGAATAACTATGGTGCAGAACTCGATGCTAAATGGTATTTAACCGAGAATATTGAGTTTTATGGCAGCTTTGGTTGGTTAGAAACCGAATATGGCCAATATCAATACAGCGATAAATATGGCTCAACTGTCGATTTGTCTGGCCGTGAACTGGCTCATTCACCTAACGTTACCTACAGTGCCGGTATGACCTATGTTGCTGACTCTGGCTGGTTTGCCAACGTGAATGCCAGTGGTAAAAGTCAGTTTTATTACTCAGACAGCAACGAGTCCAAGTCAGATGCTTATACCATTTATAATGCCCGTGTAGGTTATGAAACGCCAACTTGGTCGGCTTATTTATGGGGCCGTAATGTGTTTGATGAACAGTATGGCGTGCGTGGTTTTTACTTTGGCAACGAGCCAGAACAAGGCTGGGCAGATAAACAATATATTCGTTACGGTGACCCTCGCCAGTTAGGTGTGACCTTAGAAGTCCAATTTATGTAATTAAACAAGGCCGCTGTAACTTAATTTACAGCGGTGTTAATTAAGGAATTAACATGAAATTAACAGCAGAAATCAGCATGTATCCGTTGAATGAAAATTATCTTGATCCGATTAAGTGGTTTATCGGCAGACTAGATAGTTATAGCAATATTGAACGAGTCACTAATGCGATGGCAACACAGGTGTGTGGCGAGTATGCGGATGTAATGTCGATGCTAGCCATTGAAATGCAAGCGGCTCATCAGAAATGGGGCAAGGCTGTGTTCGTGTGTAAATTTATCGGTGGTGAACTTGACCTTGCACATAGCGAATAACATTCATGAATGATTTATTGTTAACGCTGCAACAAGCCTTGAGTGAGGCGTCATTAATGACGTTTTGGGAGGCGATTGCGGTTATGTTAGCCTTGGCTTACTTAATTCTGGCGATGAAGACCAATATTTGGTGCTGGTCTGCCGCATTCGTTAGCACTGCGATTTACACGGTATTATTTTGGAATGTTTCCTTGTTGATGGAATCGGTGCTCAATATCTATTACATGGGGATGGCGGTATACGGTTATTGGTTGTGGTTACATGTACCAGACTTGCAGCATAGAAATTCCCACAATATTGATTCACATAATAATACTCATCACACCATAGATACTCACCAGCTGAATATAACCAGTTGGTCTTGGAGTGCTCATGCCGTTGTGATTAGCGTAACATCATTGGTTTCTATGCTGGTGGGGTATGTTATGGCCAATTATACCTCGGCAGCATTTCCCTATGTTGACGCGGCAACCACGTGTTTTGCGGTAGTAACAACCTACTTAGTCGCCAAAAAAGTGTTGGAGAACTGGCTTTATTGGGTAGTCATTGATTTTGTGTCTATCTATTTGTACTTCCAAAAAGGCTTGATGTTGACCTCTGGGCTGTTTGTTTTATATGTCGCGATGGCCTTGGGTGGCTACATCATGTGGCGCAAGAAATATCGTCACAATATAATACAGCAACAGAATACCATCCAAGAAGTGGTTGGCGCATAGCCAACCACTTTCCCTTTTTAATAGAGTAAATATCAGATGCCACAAGCCTTGTTATCTCTGCCTAATGAGATACTTGATATGATTGAGCAAACGATGCCAGTCCCATTGTTTCAGCAACTTGCTGCACAATGTACGGCGGTAATGGTTTTTAATACAGGCATGAGCAATATTAATATTAAGCTCTGTTGTAACGATGGCGATAAGGTATTAAGAGTCAATCAAGCTCACAGTAATTGGTGTGATAGAAAGCTTGAAGTGGCCTGTTGGCAAGTCGCGATGGCAGCTAACATTGCACCGGCCCTGATTTGGGTCTGTGATAATAATCAAATATATTTAAGTGAGTTTATTGATCAGCAAAACATGGATTGGTCGATCTTGTTTACAATGCGTGGTCAGGAATCGATTCGACAAGCAACAAAGACGCAGATTACAGCAGTGGATGCGGTGCCTTTATTAAGCGAGTTATTTCGAACGCTCAGTGGATTACCCATACCGAATAAAAGTATGACTGTGAGCACTCAGTGGCAACAATACGCACATCAATTAGACTTATTAAGTGCATCGCAAACCAATTTGCAGTGGCAACACGCTTGGCAGCAATTATTGCGCTTAAATGGCCTTGTTCGACAGTGGTTATCGCAGCTGGAGGCTTGTGTGTTGCTGCCTGCTTTTTGTCATCGAGATTTGACCCCGCATAATTTACTGCTCAGCGGTCATCAATCGCAGCGCTTATTATGCATTGATTATGAATACGCGGTTGCCAGTCATCCGTTATTTGATTTAGCCAGTGTGATAGCCACACATGAGTTATCATCAAGGCAAGTAAATCAATTAGTTGATAGCGTTATCTTGCAGTATTGCCAAACCTCTAATCTTACAGATGTTGCTGCAGCTAAAGCGGCATTACCAGCAGCCATCAATTGTTTTTGGCTATTTTCAGCGATGTGGGCATTATTAATGGCCGCCAAAGAACCACAAAAATCCACACAATACATACATTACTTTACAAAATATTTTACATTAATGACTTGCTAATATGCCCTGATAACGTACAAATAAGATAAGTTTTACAAAGGGAATCATTTGTGTCTAAAAAAATTAATTATCCTGCTGTTAAGCAGTTTATTTTTTGTTGGCTGCTCAACTAAAGTAAGTTACTTCTTTTTGGATTGGGCGATTGAGTGGGAAGTTGAAGAATACGTAGACTTAACCTCAGAGCAACAAGACAAATTTGATCTCATTGTTGAGTCTTTTCTCGTCTGGCATCGCCAGCAAGAGTTGCCACGTTATCGTGATCAACTGTCATTATTATCAAGCTTAACCAATCAGCAGACCATGACGCCAGAGTTATGGCTTGAACAAGTCTCAATGGCAAAAGCTCATTGGTATCGTATTTTCGATTTTGTTATGCCAGATCTGTTACCCCTTATTGCGAGTCTAAGCGATGAACAAGTGGAGCAGATTTTAGTGCAGCTGAAAAAAGAACAGCGAGAGTTAATTGAAGAATATGCAGGTAAAGATCAAGCCGAATTGATAACCGACTCAGACAAAAGAATCGCGAAGCAATTATCTGAATGGACAGGGAATGTGACTGATGAGCAAAAAAAGTATTATTCACCAAGCCAATACTGAACGTTTAGCAACATTAGATATGTGGTTAGAGTATCGCCATGAGTGGTTGAGCCAATTTGAACAAGCACTGAAACGCCGCCAGCAAACAGAATATTTTACTCAACAAATGACGTTGTTGATGGTTTCACCTGACGAGCTAAAATCTCAAGTCTATCGAGATCATGTAACTGAAAATACCCGAAAATTCGGCTCAATGTTGATTACTTTAAATCGCACTTTTAGTCCAAAACAACGTAAGCATTTCGATAAAAAACTAACAGAGTTAGTGGATGATTTAACTGAGCTTCATTTAGACAAATAAACAAGCATCTAATAAGTATCATAGCCTCAGCTGAAATCTTTTCTATTCTTAGCGGGTCTCTTGAAGTAATAACGAGATCAGTAGGGATGATTATGCAAATGCTTAGCGGGTTATATCAACAGTTTTTAAATGTCATTAAACACATCCAAGGTTTTGCGCCATTAGCATTGAGAATTTATTTGGCACCTGTGTTAATGCAAGCAGGTTATAACAAATTATCACATTTTGAAGACTCCGCCGCTTGGTTTGGTAATCCAGATTGGGGATTGGGTTTGCCTATGCCTGAAGTCATGGTAGCAATGGCAGCAGGTACAGAATTATTTGGTGGTTTTTTACTGCTAATCGGACTTGCTACACGCATGGTTGCAATGCCTATGATGATGACCATGTGCGTAGCGGCTTTTGCGGTGCACTTACCTAATGGTTGGTTAGCCATTGCCGATCCCAGTTCGTGGTTAGCAAATGAGCAAGTACTAGCATCAGCGGAAAAGTTGGCTGCGGCCAAGTCTATTTTACAACAGCATGGTAACTATGAATGGCTTACCAGCTCAGGTAACTTGGTTATCCTTAATAATGGTATTGAGTTTGCTATGACCTATCTCATCATGTTGTTTGCTCTCTTTGTACTAGGGGGCGGGCGCTACACCAGTGTTGATTATGTTATCGCTCAGCGTTTTTTAAAAAATGCCTAACTAGGAACTGTTTTAATTGTCCAAAAAGATCAATACTGTTTTGAATATATCCCACCCAATAGGTGGGATATTTGTTAATATCGGTACCTGAATTCATTCCAAAGGAGCGTATCTTGGACGCAACACAACTACTCCTGACTCGCCAGTCTACACCACGCCTAATTGCCCCAGCACCAAATGCTGAGCAACTTACATTATTGCTCAATGCCGCTGCAAGAGTGCCTGATCATGGAGCATTGAACCCATGGGAATTTATTATCGCAATTGATGATGGTTTAGCTAAATTGGCAGACATTTTCGTTGACGCCGCTAAAATAACGGGAGCCGATGAAGCATTTCTCGCTAAAGTGGCCAATATGCCTTATCGCGCCCCCATGGTCATTACTGTGGTTGCAAAAACACAAGTACACGATAAAGTCCCCATTTTGGAACAGCAAATTGCAGCTGGTTGCGCCACAATGGCAATGCAACAAGCCGCTTTTGCCATTGGACTCGGTGCAGTATGGCGCACTGGTGATTTTGCTTTTGATGCTAATGTACACCAACAATTAGGCTTGTCTAAGCAAGACCAAATTGTCGGTTTTTTATATGTGGGAACACCTGCGGTAACTGCGCCAATAAAACCACTAAAAGAAGGTCAGCAATTCGCTCGCTATTTATAAGCTAAGCCAATACAAGATATGAGCCTTACTTTAACGAATATAAAATGAGGCTCGTTTTTGGCGATTCAATAAGCTAATAAAAGCATTTATGTCAATGGCTATTCGTAGAACTCAAGTGGGATCATGTTCTGATAAACATAATAACCTAACGGCCCCATTAACAAACTGAGTGAAGACCACACAATCCGTTGGGCATTTTTGATATGTGCTTTCGACGTTAAGGCTCGATAGCAAAAGTGAATATGTAAAATCAATAATGCAATAAGCATTAAGACTAACGTAATGTCCATATTATCCATGTCATGTTCCTTTGCGTTCCAGCAATGACTTAGTTAAGTATAAGTTTACAATTGAAATCTGTAGTCAAAAGAATAAAAATCCATTTTCTTTAACTGCTATTCATTGTTTATGTTATTTAATTTACTTGAAAAATAAACCAATTCATAGCCTGTAAACCATTAAATATTCATAATTTTTTAATTTTTGCACTAAGGAATGACGCGTCCATCATCATTCGTTGAATGTTTGAACTGGATCTTATTTTGTTGTGGTAACCACAATGGATATTTGTACATCGCCAGAATAAATAATCGGCTATTGACTAGCGTGGCCAACCAAGTATGGACTTTAGGGTAGGGCATGCCGTTAAACCATGCAGGTTCAACATTAGCAAATTGCCTAATAAAGGGGAAAATAGCAAAATCGGCTAAAGTAGGCGTGTCGGTACACAAATACAGGTGTTTTTGTAACTGATTTTCCAGTAACTGAATAAACTGCTCAGCGTGTTGTCGGTAGTATAGTTGACTGTATTCAGGGTACCTGTCTGCATACTTGTATTTATCTAGCCAAGGCTTAAAGTCACAATCGTTAGCATTTATGAGCCTTGTCGTTGTGGGCTTATCTAACCATGACAATAGCGATTGATACTCGCCAGGCGTTAAGTGATGGGTTGCAATATCAGGATACTCAGTTAATGCATAGCGCATGATATCAATGCTTTCACTGATCACTTGGTTGTCCTGTGTGACTAATACGGGCACAGTACCTTTGGCTGATATCGCTAACATCTCCCTAGGTTTATGTTTAAGTTCAATTTCACGTACTAGTGGGTTTAGCTGGCTTAAATGTATCCCCATACGGGCGCGCATTGCATATGGGCAGCGACGAAAGCTATATAAAATGGCACAATTCATTAGATGTCATATAAAATTAAGTCTTGCTAATAGAGTAACGCTTTAAAGATAAAAATCCCAAAATAAAATGCAAATCACAGTGAAAACCGTGGTTGGAATTGTTTTAGTATTTTTTTTAGTGTGATTTAGGTATAATTTCGGCCGTTTTTTTGAGTCTGCACACTGTGTGCGGACCTTATTATATGCACTGGAAATTAAGTTCCAGCTAGCGGAGACGCCACTGTTATGCAAGACACTCATCAACACCTTACTCAACACTCTCAGCCAGAGACATTGCAACCCAGCTCTAAAGTTGCGGTGTGCGCATTATATAAATTTGTTGCCTTACCTCATTTTGAAGCTATTCGTCAGCCTTTGCTGACTGTGATGGAACAACATGATATCAAAGGAACCTTGTTACTGGCCCAAGAAGGGATCAATGGCACCGTTGCTGGAACCCAAGCAGCGATTGAAGATTTATTGACTTGGTTAGACACACAACCAGGTCTAGATAACATTGTCACCAAGTGGTCTTTTGATGATGAAATGCCATTTTATCGCACCAAAGTAAAGCTTAAAAAAGAAATCGTCACTATGGGCGTTGAAGGTATCGACCCGCGTAAAGTGGTAGGTACCTATGTTAAGCCGAAAGACTGGAATGCTCTGATTTCAGATCCTGATGTGGTGCTGGTTGATACTCGTAATGATTACGAGGTGAAGATAGGCACATTTAAAAATGCCGTCAATCCTGTTACCGAGACGTTTCGTGAGTTCCCTGAGTACGTTAAACAAAACCTCGATCCTGCTAAGCATAAAAAAGTGGCGATGTTTTGTACTGGTGGTATTCGTTGTGAAAAATCGACGGCTTATTTAAAAGAGCAGGGCTTTGATGAGGTTTATCATCTTGAAGGTGGCATTTTAAAATATCTTGAAGAAGTCGAGCAAGAACAAAGCCTATGGGAAGGTGAGTGTTTTGTATTTGATAACCGCGTGGCGGTGAATCACAGCCTTGAAAAAGGTCAATACGATCAGTGTAATGCTTGTCGTATGCCGATAACTGAAGCCGAAAAGCAAACTGATGCTTATGTTCAAGGCGTGAGTTGCCCGCATTGCATCGATAAGGTACCCGCTGAGCAGCGTCAGAGATTTATTGAGCGTGAGCGTCAAGTTCAATTAGCCAAACAACGTGGCGAAGTTCATATTGGCAGTGATGTAAAGCAAGTCATTGATGCACGCCGTCAGCACAAAGAAGCTCAGCGTAAATCCCAAGAAAAAGTAAACAGTAAAGGTTAACCGTTAAACTACAGAGTGAACTAAACAGTTAAAGCCCATCATTGCCGATGGGCTTTTTTGTGGCAGAGCGCCGTTATCATCGAAGCTCACTAAGTTGTCACTGATTGACTAAAAATACATTACAGCGAACCCATTCCTTGATTAACGCTAGATAAATCACATCAAGCTTTTCTTGTAGATGAATCACCTTATCTTGTATTTTCGCCATTGCTGAATAATAAAATTGCGCGCCGTACAGAGGCGATGCAAACGTTAAAAACTCTCCATGCTACTCGAAAAATACCTAACAACCGTACACGTTCAGTTAATGGACCATGTTTATCGTAGGCTTCTTGCAACACTCAGGCATTAAAGGATAACCAGGATAACTCTTAGTCAATTGAGCAATTTTTAAGCCGAAGATGCAATGAGACCTGTTAGAAGATTGATATGCGACATATTGAATTATCACTATCTAACTAAAAGTATTAATGGAGAAATACTCTGTGGCACTTAGTTTATGAGCTTTTATGACAGATTTATTGATGGGCTAAGCTTTTCCTTGGTACAAAACCGCATAAATGGTTTAGCAAAACCGATTATTATGCTATTTTGAGCGCTTTTTTTATTTGAATGACTAAAGGTAGGCCGATGTTTGTTGGATTCGATTATGGGAGTGCTAACTGCGCGATTGGGGTAATGATTGATAATGCAGTGGCATTATTGCCATTATCAGCGGACTCAGATTTCATGCCGTCAACATTATATGCGATGGACCGCGAGCTAATAGCCGAAGCTGTATATTGGGGCTTACCTGAACATTTAAAAGCGCAGTATTCTCATTTACGCAGTTCGCAATTGATGCGGGCAAAACAAATGCGCCATGAGCTAGATCTGTCACCAAACGAGCAAGCCGTGTTTGTTGGACAAGCTGCAATAGATGCCTATTTGGAGATGCCTGAAGAAGGTTTTTATGTGCGTTCACCAAAATCTTTTTTAGGTGCTAATGGCCTGCGTGTTGAGCAAATTGCCTTATTTGAAGACATTGTCACCTTGATGATGCAGCACGTTAAATCCCTAGCCGATAAGGCATTAAATGCCAAATCACTGACATCAGCGAGCCATGCGGTGATCGGTCGACCAGTTAACTTCCAAGGCATTGGTGGCGAAGAAAGTAATCTGCAGGCCGAAGCTATTTTACGTCTAGCGGCGACGCGTTCGGGCTTTACTGATGTAACGTTTTTATTTGAGCCCTTAGCGGCGGGGATGGATTTTGAGTCAAATCTTAACGATGACAATACTGTGCTTGTCGTTGACGTTGGCGGTGGTACCACTGATTGCTCTGTAGTAAAAATGGGCCCGTCACATATCCATCAACAAGACCGAACGTCGGACTGCTTTGGCCATTCAGGCCAACGTATCGGCGGTAATGATTTAGATATCGCACTGGCAATGACAGGCTTAATGCCAAGTTTTGGTGCTGACACCTTAATGATTAACGGTAAACCTATGCCAAGAACGCCTTTTTGGAACTCGGTTGCGGTAAATGACATCAGTGCTCAACGTGATTTTGTTAGTTTACAGTCGCGCAAATTAGTTGAGCAGTTAATTAAGGAAGCTCAGCAACCTGAGCGATTAGTTCGTTTACAAAAAGTACAAAAAAATCAAATGAGCTATCAAGTTGTCCGTCAAGCTGAAGCGGCGAAGATCAGTTTGTCTGACCATGACACGATTCAATGCCCATTGGATTTTATTGAAAAAGGCTTGTTTGTCCCTCTAAGTGCAGCGCAGTTTGCGCAAGCCATCAATGATCCTCTCGCTAAAGTTGAGGCGTTAATGAAACAAGCAATGCAAACGGCTATCACTAAAGCGGAACAACAAGATTGCGACATGCCAACCACTCCTGATATCGTGTATGTCACAGGCGGTACAGCCCGAAGCCCAGCGATATACGATAGAATTGCGAGTGTGTATCCTGATGCTAAAGTCGTGGTGGGTGATCATTTTGGTTCGGTAACAGCAGGTTTAACTCGTTGTGCTCAAAGCGCATTTTAACGAGATTACATTTAACAGATAAAGGCTCGTTATTATGCGAACAAATAGCCTGTAGGTTAGCAACCTTGTTAGCCAAGGGCTCCACCTTATGAAGCCCTTAATTAAGTGTAATGGGGCGGTGCGAAGATATAGGCAAGCTCTTTTGACGATAATTACTGTCCAATTTTATAAGGTTTACTGATGAAAAAAATTCTTACCGCGATATGTTTAGCTACACTTGTTACAGCGTGCTCTGATAACGAAGTTGGTGATGTTTCACTGGGAATGTTTACTACGCAAGATATAAAACTAAATATTTTAAAAGATGAAATTGTCTCTGGTGTAACCTGTCATATCGCCTCAATCGAAGCCAACCTGAGTTTTTTCAGACCCAAGTGATAGCTCCATCTCTTGCAGACAAACTGGTGAGATCACTGCGGATATGATTGCACAAATAGATAAGAGTAAATCAGGTGAAGTGGTATTTAAAAAATCAAAAAGTATTTTTTTCAAATCAATGAAGATTAGAAGGATCTTCGATGCTGAAAATCAAACCCTGATGTATGTTTCTTATTCCACTAAAGAAACATCAGGAAGTTTTAAGCATAGTCTTTCTACAGTGCCACTTTGGGGAACCAAAGCCTATGTTGAGCCAATTCAAGCTCAATAATCACCAGGTTAGCGCTAGCTCATGGCAGTCACATACCTTGGTTGACTATTGTTCGTAGCCATTAGATATAACTGCTTGTGAGTTCAATAAGTCGCTATTCACAGATCCTCGATATTGTTTAACATATAAAAAATGCCTGTTAGGGTTACTAACAGGCATTGTTACTTGATTTCATTTACTTTATGCGTGAATTAACATTCGACGATATTCACCGCAAGACCGCCTTTGGCCGTTTCTTTATATTTGCTGCGCATATCTTTACCGGTTTCCATCATGGTTTTAATCACTTTATCCAGTGAGACTTTATGATTACCGTCGCCGCGCAGCGCCATACGTGAAGCATTAATCGCTTTTACCGCTCCCATGGCATTACGTTCAATACAAGGCACTTGCACTAAGCCGCCAACAGGATCACAGGTTAAGCCTAGGTTATGTTCCATGCCAATTTCAGCGGCATTCTCAACCTGTTCTACAGTTCCGCCCATAATTTCAGTTAACGCACCGGCTGCCATTGAACAGGCTACGCCTACTTCGCCTTGGCAACCGACTTCGGCGCCAGAAATGGAGGCATTTTTCTTGTACAAAATACCAATGGCAGCAGCGGTTAACAGATAGCGACTACATACATCGATATCCACTTCTTGAACAAACATGTCGTAGTAACACAATACCGCAGGAATAATCCCCGCAGCACCGTTTGTGGGGGCGGTTACGACGCGATCGCCTGCTGCATTTTGCTCATTAACCGATAAAGCAAACAAATCAACCCAGTCCATAGCGGTCAATGGGTCAGTGTTATTGCGTCCTTCTGCTTTTAAGCGGCGGTAGAGCGCGGGAGCACGTCGGCGTAACTTTAAACCGCCTGGCAATATGCCTTCCTTTTGATAACCGCGTTCAACGCAGTTTTTCATGGTTTGCCAAATTTTCCACAAACCTTGCTTGATTTCATCTTCACTGGCAATGCTAAGTTCATTGGCCATCATTAATGATGAAATACTTAAGCCATTATCACAACACAGTTGCAGCAATTGCAGGGCACTATTGAAGTCATAAGGTGCTTGTTCAATTGGCGTTGCTGGAGATGCATTTTGTTGAGTGATTTCATCTTCATCGAGAATAAAACCACCACCAACAGAATAATAAGTACGTTGATATATGCATTCGCCTTTAGACAAAGCATATAAGGTCATGGCATTAGCATGCGCAGGTAAGGTTTTACGTCTGTGGTAGGTAACACCGTCTTCGCGAGTAAATTTAACCTGACGACCGTCTGCCAAGGTAAGCTTTTGGCTGGTAGACACAGTCTCTAAAATGGCATCAATGGCATCGGTATCGACGGTTTCTGGGTCTTCACCCATTAGGCCTAAAATAACCGCTTTACCTGTGCCGTGGCCTTTGCCTGTTTGACCTAACGATCCAAATAATTCTGTTTGTAACTCGTCGGTATTCGCTAATAAATTATTATCAGCGACATGCTGTATAAAAATTTTACCAGCTTTCATAGGACCCACAGTATGAGAACTAGAAGGACCGATACCAATTTTGAACATGTCAAATACACTAATCATGTTGTTTAACCCTTGCTGAGTCGTTTATTGTTTTCGTTATAAGTGAGTATAATCGTCACATGTAATGTTGGCGGTTTATCTCTTATTCTTGCTAGAGTATCCCACACATTAATCAATGTTAGTTCATTAGATTTTTTGATGCATTATTTTCACATTAGCCAGTCTTATACTTAATGGGTTATTTGACGTGGTTAACCTGACAAAGTCGTCAGCTTTATAGATAGGAGAAAGGTTTGAGCTATTTAATGATGGATCTTGCAGGTTTAGCAGTCTCTGTGCTTGAAACCGAGCAATTACGGCACCCTCAGGTGGGTGGTATTATATTATTTAGTCGTAACTTTGAAAGTAAAAGTCAACTAATTAAACTGGTTAAGCAAGTTCGTCTTATTCGTCCTGAATTATTAATTGCCGTTGATCACGAAGGTGGTCGAGTTCAACGTTTTCGTGAAGGCTTTAGTTTAATTCCTGCTATGGGTGATATTTTACCTGCTGCTAAAGGCGATTTAACATTAGCTAAACAATGGGCGAAGGAGTGTGGTTTTTTAATGGCTATTGAGCTTTTAGCCTGTGACATCGATTTAAGTTTTGCGCCCGTATTAGACGTAAATGGTATCAGTGAGGTGATTGGTAAACGCAGTTTTAGTGCTATTGCTGATGAAGTTAGCGTGTTAGCCCAACAATTTATTATTGGCATGAATGAGGCCGGGATGGCTGCCGTAGGTAAACATTTTCCTGGTCATGGCAGTGTCGCCGCCGATTCACATATTGCAATGCCTGTTGATCCGCGCAGTAAAGAACAGTTGGAAAATGTCGACATGTTGCCGTTTACCCAACTGATTGGATCACAGCAGCTGCAAGGTGTTATGCCTGCACATGTTGTTTATTCTAATATTGATCCTAATCCTGCGGGGTTTTCACCTTATTGGTTACAGACCATTTTACGTCAACAATTAGGCTTTAATGGGGTTATTTTTTCTGACGATTTAGGCATGAAGGGCGCGAGTTTTGCCGGTGATTATCTTGGGCGGGCTAAAGCGGCATTAGATGCGGGTTGTGACATGATTTTGGTATGTAACGACCCCGTTGGTGTAAAGGCTTTATTAACCGAGTTTGATTGGCCCGCTGCAGAGCCTATGCATACCGCTCTATCGTTAAAAGGCGATGCAGAGCAAACCCTAAAGGCACTTGAGCAGCAAACTCGGTGGCAGGCAGCGCAACAATTGGCATCCGAAATCACAGCGATAGCGCAGTCGTTATAAACAGTTTCGATAGTAAATGAGCTTGGTATTAAGCAAAAAAACCGGATCAATCGATCCGGTTTTTAATTATCTGCTTGTCAGATACTCAGCTATTAACCTGTATATGGCACAGCTTGATTAGTGGTAGAACGTTCTGTTAAATCAATCGGTTTCACATTAGTGGGTTGAGCCATTTTACGAATTTGCATCACAATACCCAATTGTGGGTGATCAAAATAATGGATTTCACCACTGCGAACCCGTCGATTTTGGATCAGTGGAATACTTTCTAAGTAAGGCGCCAATTGTTTTTTACCTTCAATGTCTAACGCTGAATATTCGTTAAACTCCAAAGGACTCAATTCCACCATTTTTTGAGTCGGTTTACGCAAGGCCAAATTATTTTCAATGTAAAGATAATGACTGAGGTAAATGTTAATTGAGCCGTCTAATTCCCAGACCGGGTTAATCTTTGGCGCTTCATAAACATCACCCAATGCACCAAACTCTGTACCTGGTTTTGTTTCTGCTGGATTTGGCTTTTTAACACTTAAACCATGATATTCAAAACTCTTTGAAAAATCCTTACCACCAAAAATACGGATAGGCTTAGCTCGTCGACGAGATTGCATATTTTGCTGCCAAGTTAAATGCACTAGCCCTTTAACATACGGTTCGCGGCTAATGGTTCTAATTAAGTCACTAAATTGACCTTGGCTATTAGCCAGCAACAGTGGCCCTTGACTTAAGTATGCCTGTTGTGGCGAGCTAGCTCCGATATTAAATGGAACTTGGCTTGGATAGGTGACGGTAGTATTGCTGACTATTGGAGCATTACAGTTGCTAGCACCATTGGTCCAGTCGGTTGAAGTACAACCATTTAAGCCAACGGCCACTCCGGTGATGTCGGTACTGATCACTGGGGTAATAATATCTACCGTATCGGTACTCAGTTTGGGAGGTGCGGCATTTAACCACTTTTCAACAGAGGGTTGTTGGCGTTCAAATACAAACACTTCAACTTCAAACCATGATTCTGCATGGGCTGAAAAGCTGTGGGATAGCGCTGTGATAGCGGCGATAGTAATCGCAAGTTTACGAAGCACTATTTGTCTCCAAAATTTGATGTTTAGCGAACTGTTCAAGCAAGGTACTGATGAGCTCAAGACGCTCTTTGCTTGTTTCAGCAGGAATATTGAACTTTAACTTATTTGGCCCGTCCATTCGATAGATTTGTGGCTGGTTTTGCAACAAACCAATAATAAACATTGGATCGACGTGATTTTCTTGACCAAATTCAACACTGCCGCCTTTAGCGTGCATTTCTATTTTGGCAATACCCAATGCCGTTGCCTGGTGTTTGTATAGCGTGAGCGCCATTAGATTTCGCGTTGGTTGAGGTAACATACCAAAACGGTCGATAAATTCGACTTTAAGCTCATCAAGCATGCTATCTGTTTCGCAGTTAGCAATACGTTTGTAAAGTGACAAACGCATGTTAACGTCACTGACGTAGTCTTCAGGTAATAACGCTGGAATACGTAAATCAATTTCTGCTTTGGCGCTCATCATATAAGCTAAAGAAGGCTCTTTTCCTTCTTTGAGGGCCTTTACGGCAGATTCCAGCATTTCCATGTATAAACTAAAGCCAATTTTTGAAATATGGCCACTTTGTTCATCGCCGAGCAATTCACCTGCACCGCGAATTTCTAAATCTTGAGTCGCCAGTAAAAAACCGGCTCCAAGATCTTCTAAGGCTTCAATCGCTTCAAGACGTTTACGTGCATCTGGGGTCATGCGTTTAGGATGCGGGGTCATCATGTAAGCATAAGCTTGGTGATGCGAGCGCCCAACGCGACCACGGAGCTGATGCAGTTGCGCTAAACCAAACATATCTGCTCGGTCAATCATAATGGTGTTGGCACTGGGCACGTCGATGCCGGTTTCAATAATGGTGGTACACACCAGTACGTTAAAGCGTTGATGATAAAAATCAGACATCACTTTCTCAAGATCGCGCTCCCGCATTTGACCGTGGGCAGTTATCACGCGCGCTTCTGGCAACAAATCGCGAATGTTTTGTGCGGTTTTCTCGATAGTCTCAACATTATTGTGCAGATAATACACTTGGCCACCACGTAAAATTTCACGCAATATGGCTTCCCGTGTGGTGGCTTTATCATATTCGCGCACAAAGGTTTTAACCGCTAAACGTTTAGCGGGTGGCGTAGCGATAATCGATAAATCTCGCATACCCGACATGGCCATGTTTAAGGTTCGCGGAATAGGGGTGGCTGTGAGAGTAAGAATGTCGACGTTGGCTCTAAGTGCTTTAATTTTTTCTTTTTGACGCACGCCAAAGCGGTGTTCTTCATCGATAATCAGTAAGCCAAGATTTTCAAAATTAGCTTCTGATGACAGTAATTTATGAGTGCCGATAACAATATCGACTTTGCCTTCAGATAATTGTTCAACCACATTGCTTTGCTCTTTGGCCGTTCTAAAGCGCGACATGACTTCAATCACTATGGGCCAATCGGCGAAACGGTCGGTAAAGTTTTCATAATGTTGCTGCGCCAGCAAGGTTGTTGGCACTAATACCACTACTTGTTTACCGGCATTCACCGCGACAAATGCTGCGCGCATGGCTACTTCAGTTTTACCAAAGCCTACGTCACCACAGACTAAACGGTCCATAGCTAATGGCGCTTGCATGTCCTCAAGTACCGCAAGAATGGCGCTTTCTTGATCAACCGTTTCTTCAAAGGGGAAACCTTGGCTGAATTGAGCGTATTCTTGTTCATCGATACTCATCGCTTCGCCCGGACGAGCTTGGCGACGGGCATACACATCAAGTAATTCAGCTGCCACATCTCGGATGCGTTCAATGGCTTTTTTCTTGGCTTTTGCCCAGGTTTCGTTACCTAACTTATTAAGATGAGTACTGCCGTCGGCACTGGCATTGTAGCGGCTAATAAGGTGCAGTGATGACACGGGCACATACAGTTTATCGCCACCAGAATATTCCAGTTTTAAATATTCGGCGACTAAGCCGCCAGTATCAAGGGTTTCTAACCCCCTGGTATAAGGCCACGCCATGTTCAAGATGCACTATGGGTTGACCGACTTTAAGTTCGGCTAAGTTTTTAACTAATACATCTGAACTAACTTGTTTTTGTTTTTCGCGGCGACGTTGCTGCGAGATACGTTGACCAAATAACTCGGTTTCACAAATGATGCTCACGGCACCTTTTGTTGTGTCGGTTAGTACACACCCACGCGAGAGAGGGGACACGATTAAACCAATACGGTCTTCGGCGGCTAAGTAATCATTAAGATGATCAAACTGTTTAGGTTTGATGCCAATTTTAGCAAATAGCTCTAATAAGGCCTCACGGCGACCTTCTGATTCTGCACTAAATACCAAGGCTGGGTGCTGTTGACAATATTCTTGTAACGCAATCAGCGGTTGCTTGAGTTTATGATTGGCATTGATGTCGGGCAGTTTTTCAACGTTGGCGACCAGAGTGTGTTTAGGCAGTGCAACTTCGGCCAACGGCTCGCCAGCATTGTTAGTATCGCTAGCAATATACTGCTGTAATAACTGCGTGCGGTTATAGGACTTAAATGCCGAAAATAACTCATCATTAAGCAAGTAAAGTTCTTGTGGTGCCAGTAATGGCCGCAGAGGATCGACTCGTCGGTCTTCGTAACGGACATTCACTTCATGTAAGTGGGCTAAGCTGGCTTTTTCAATATCGCCTAAAGTGATAAGTTGACTATCTTGTGGCAAGTAATCAAATAGCGTGGCGATATCATCGAAAAACAGTGGTAAGTAGTTTTCAATGCCGGCAGGCATTAAATTACGACTAACTTGTTGATAAACCGACTCAGCCTCTTTTGAGATCACCTCAAAGCGACGACGATAACGTTGTCTAAAACCTTCAATGGCATTGCTGTCGGTGGGAAACTCTTTCGCGGGTAGCATGCGAATGGCGTCACGCGCCATGCCTGAACGCTGGGTATCAACATCAAAAAAGCGGATCGATTCCACTTCATCATCAAACAGTTCTATGCGTAACGGTTGTTTCGATCCGGTAGGGAAAATATCAATAATAGAACCACGAATAGCAAACTCACCGTGCTCATAGACTTGATCAACTAAATGGTAGCCGGTGTCGGTAAGGTGCTGTCTGGCTTGCTGTAAACTGTAAGTATCACCTTTATTAAGCACCATGACATTGGCGGTCATAAATGATTTAGGCGGTAAGCGAACCATTAAAGTGTTTACTGGCACTATCACCACATTATGCTGACTCTGGCCAATATTGGCCAAGGTTTCAAGACGCTGTGAAATCAGATCTTGATGTGGCGAAAAACTATCGTAAGGCAAGGTTTCACGGTCAGGAAACAAACACACATTGATATTGATGTGATTTAATAAATAACTCAGCTCAACCTCAAGTGACAGCGCACTGGGCGTGTCATGGGTGACAATAATACTGGTACCAGCATGGTTATTAATTAAGTTAGCAAGGGTGATGGCTTGTGAAACCCCACCTAACGTTGCCAAAGTTTGCGTTTGTTGGCCTTTTTTTACACTCGGCGGCGTGAGTACACTAAATAGGTTCATTAAAATCTTTGTCAGTTCCGTTTGCGATCAAGTCGTATTGAATGAGGCGATGCTTCAGCTGCGCTGCCTATCGATAGTCTGTTTGCGTTTTTTGAGCATTTTTTGTTGTACATTCAGGCTTGCTTTAACTAATTGCTCAATATCATCCTCAAGTATTTGACTAAACTCAAGGTCACAGCGCCAATATGGGGTTTCTATGGCATCATCTGTTGCTAAAGGAGTACAGGTTTTTATTTGGCAAATACACAATATGGCAACTAATTCCGTGTGCAGATAAATGTGGGTTTTAACGTGATCATTGATATCCAATGGACGTGATGAAATGATACTCACGCCACTGCCACCAAATTGATCGCCTGTAAATAACTCGCCATCTTGCACTTCTTTTTCAAGCACATGTTGTAATACTAAATCGACTTTGCGTGATTGTAGCTTTAAAAAATCGACCACAGCTTTAGCATCATTGTCTAAATTTCGCAGCTGCAGTAAACAATTGGCTTCAAGACTTTTCACTTCTGTTAGTAGTTTTAACCCAACAGATTGCATGTCTCTAAGCTCATCATCTGTGGGTAAGGCACGCTTTGGATCCCACAAAGTGAGATACACATTAAAGTGGTGAGGCACACTAAAATAAGAATTGCTGTCAGGTATCAAGGTTTGCCTCTTTATTTATCACACTAATAGCCCTATTATCGTGCCCAACTTAATGATTTAGCAAGTCATACACGCTGGCTTGTTGTTTTCATGTCATCATTTAGCCCGATTGTCTGACTAATACGCCTAAACTGGCGCACAGGATTAGTATTTTTTTATGAATTTAGGATTTTCATTTTTTATTGGCTACCGTTACTGGCGAGCCCGAAAAGCGAATGCTTTTGCCTCTTTTATTACCTTTTTTGCAGTGTCGGGTATTTTTTTAGGTGTGGCAGCATTGATCGTGGTGAGTTCAGTGATGAATGGCTTAGAAGGTCAGCTCAAAAATCGTATTTTAGGTGCTGTGCCACAGATGACCTTGATCAGTGACATGGGATTTCGTGATTGGCAGCAAAGTACCCAGAGTCTATTGGCTGATAAAGATTTATTACAAAAAATTCGTGGCATTGTGCCTAGCGCAACCACTCAAGCTATGATCCAATCGAGCAGTAATATCCATGCGATTCAGATGTATGGTGTGTATCCAGAACTTGAACAATCCCTGTCGAGCATTGCTTCACATACTTATTCCGATGCCTTTTCAACCTTAAAGGCCGACAAGTATTTAATTGTCCTTGGTGCTGATCTTGCCCGTAAATTAGATGTAAAAACGGGTGACAGGGTCAGGGTGCTAAGTGGTGATGGCGTGGTGTACTCTCCAATGGGCCCAGTACCTAGTCAGCGTAAATTTACCGTTGCGGGTATTTTTGAAATGGGCTCGCAAGTCGATTCGAGCGTGGCCTATGTGCATTACAAGGATGCGCGTAAGTTGATGCGTCAAGACAGTAATACTATAAATGAGCTGCGAGTATATTTGAAAGATCCTTTCTCGGCCCCGACACTAGCATCGAAAGTGGTTGCCGGATTTGCCAAGCAAAATATTGACATTCAAACCCGTGATTGGCGCCAAGATTTCGGTCATTTATTTTCGGCGGTAAAGATGGAAAAAAATATGATGTCATTGATGCTCAGTTTAATTGTGGCTGTGGCTGCATTTAATATTGTGTCAGCATTGGTGATGATGGTCGTGGATAAAACTACCGATGTTGCGGTGTTAAAAACCCAAGGGTTAACGACCACTTCGGTAATGACGATTTTTATTGTCCAGGGCTCCCTTAATGCATTGTTAGGGCTAATGCTTGGTACTATTGCTGGCATAGTGTTAACCCTCAATTTAAATGAAATATTAACCTCGCTTGGCATTTCTATTTTAGGCTTAGGTCAGACTCTGCCGGTGCAATTTTCATTAGCGCAATTGAGTCTTATCATTTTGGGCACATTATTTATGACCTTATTTGCCACCCTTTATCCTGCGTTGTCCGCCGCAAGGGTTCAACCCGCTACCGCTTTGAGATACGAATAATGAGTCAGACACAACAAGTATTACTTCAGGTTCAACACGTCAGTAAGCATTATCATGATGGTGAAGTGACCACTCAGGTATTATCTGGGGTTGATTTAACCGTTTATAAAGGTGAACAGTTGGCTATTGTCGGCAGTTCAGGATCGGGTAAAAGTACGCTTTTACACATTATGGGTACCTTAGATACCCCCACATCGGGTAACGTCATGCTAGACGGCGAAGACTTATATCAATTGTCTAGTGCCCGTCAGGCGATAATACGTAATCAAGATTTGGGCTTTATTTATCAATTTCACCATTTGTTGCCAGAGTTTTCCGCATTAGAGAATGTCGCTATGCCAGCATTCATTCAAGCTAGAGATAAAAAGCAAGCTTTGGTAGATGCGCAAAACTTACTCGAGCGTGTTGGCTTAGGCCATCGTTTGCATCATATTCCGGCACAGTTGTCTGGTGGTGAACGCCAACGTGTAGCGATTGCTCGCGCATTAATCAATAAACCTAAGTTGGTATTAGCCGACGAGCCAACCGGTAATTTAGATGCCAGCAGTGGTAACAATGTTTATGCGATGATCCGCGAGTTGGCCCAGCAGTTTGGCACTGCATTTGTGGTGGTGACTCATGATCACAGCTTGGCCGCTAAAATGGATCGTCAACTCACTATGAAAGATGGTGTGCTTCAAGTTACTGCCAATCCACCCATTGTAGGGTTAGCAGAATGAGTAAGTGGCTGCCGTTAACCATTGGCTGGCGTTTTTTTCGCGCGCGACAGTCTAATGGCTTTATTGGGTTTATTTCTTTTGCGTCGACCGCTGGTATTGCTTTAGGCGTTGGCGTATTGATTGTCGTATTATCGGCCATGAATGGTTTTGAAAAAGAGTTGCAAGAGCGTTTATTAGGCGTGGTGTCACACGGTGAACTTGTTGGTGTTAATCAACCCATTACCGATTGGCATGTTATCGCGAAGAGTGCCTCAAACATGCCGCAAATTACTGGCGTAGCTCCATTTATTCGTTTACAAGGTTTAGTGCAAAAGCCTGGAGGTTTTCAAGGACTAACGGTCAATGGAATTGATATTAAGCATGAGTCAGATGTGTCGAGTATTGCTGATTATATGCCTAATGATGCGTGGCAATCATTGGCGGGTGATGACAACCATATTGTGCTTGGTCGCAGTTTATTGACAAAATTAGGCTTAAAAGTTGGTGATACTTTAGCTATGTATACCCCTGACACGAATAGTAGTCAGTTAACGTCAGCTAAGAGTCATCGCTTTGTGGTATCCGGTGTATACGATTTGGGCGGCGAAATCGAGTCAACCCAAGCGTATGTGTCGCTTAATTACTTAGCCGATTTACTTGAGTTAGGAACCGGCGTTTCTGGTGTGCGAATTCAAGTCAATAATGTCTTTAATGCGGCGAGTATTACCCGTGATTTAGGCTTTGCTCAAGAGCAATATTTATATATTAATGATTGGACTCGCAGTCAAGGGCATTTGTACCAAGATATTCAATTAGTCCGCTTAGTCATGTATCTGGTACTCGCTTTAGTGATTGCAGTGGCCTGCTTTAATATCGTGTCGACACTTGTAATGGCGGTGCGCGATAAAGCGTCTGAAATTGCAATTTTAATGACTATGGGGCTCTCTCGTGGTGCGATTATGACCATATTCATTCTGCAAGGTGCGCTTAATGGTGTTATGGGCTGTGTTATTGGGGGCGTGTTAGGCGTCAGCTTAGCGTATAACTTAAGTGCCATTGCGAGCAGCATTGAACACCTTTTAGGGGTGCAGTTATTGGCTTCTGATATTTATTTTATTGATTTCCTACCATCAGAATTACATTATCAAGATGTGGCAGTGGTGCTATTAATGGGCCTATTTATGAGCCTTATCGCAACCATTTATCCTGCATGGAAAGCGACTAAAATTTCTCCGGCTACCGCATTGGCGGGCAGATAAGCCCTATAAACCAACGAGGTTGATATGGACAGTAATGCTAATGTGCGTCCACTAAAGTGTCCAACGTTAACCTCGGGTAGCTTAATCATCCGGCCATTGACCTTAGATGATTTAATTGCATTTACCGCTTATAGAGCAGATCCTAATGTTGCTCGATATCAGAGTTGGACGGATTATCACTATCAAGACGCACTAAGCTTATTGAATTTAACCAACTACCAAGATTTTGCTAAAGCAGGGCAGTGGTATCAATTAGCCATTAGTGATCAGCATGAGCTGTTAATGGGCGATCTGGCGGTACATTTTATTGATGACACCCAAGTTGAAGTGGGTTTTACTGTCGCTCCAGCATTTCAAGGACAGGGAATTGCAGCACAAGCGTTAACTTGTTTATTGCAATATTTGTTTGTGGAATTATCTCGTCATCGAGTTATTGCTCAAACTGATTGCCTCAATCTAGCCAGTGCAGCGCTTTTAGAAAAGTTGCAGTTTCGTCGTGAAGGCCATTTTATTAACAATGTGTTTTTTAAAGGCGCATGGGGTGATGAGTATCTGTATGCCATGTTGGCGAGTGAGTTTGATAATCAATATCCTGAGCATAAATGATAAAGAAAGCTGTTATGTCTTGTAATCAATGTACTGATTCCGTTTTTAAACAAAAAATTGGTCGCTGTAAACGCTGCATGTGGCAATTGACGTTACTGAGCGCAATTACATGGCCACTTTGGTGGTATTGTTATGCAGATACCCCTAAGAGTGTAGAATCTATCGCGCTACTTTTCTTTGCAGTTAGTTTTAGCGGGTTACTTACGCTGCACTTAGTTGTATGGACCTACCGCAACCTAACTAGTCGTCGTCGCTAATCTAAATGGTGTGTAATCAGTCCTTTGAACAACTGATTTGATTGTGTTTATTTGTAATAGATAAACTATCGACGCTGCGAGTCAAGAACGTACGCATTGTTGAGTAAAACAAATTTCCCCTCATAAATCACAGCCTTGCTTAACTAAGCAACAATCACGACAACATCAGTATCAGTATCAGTATCAGTATCAGTATCTGTTTTTGTTTACCGAACGAGTCTGCATCAGTATTTCGCTTCAGTACCCCGTAGCACTGATCCACCACCAAATCTTCGCTCAGTTGGCCATGCTCAGGATCAAACTCCCTAATGGTGTATGAGCGCTTAATCGCAGTATTATGATTTGTTAATGTTATATTTACGAAAGTGGATTAACAGATCAAAAAATTGCACGTTTAGCATAGCGGATGACACAAAACTTAAATCAACAGCTTTAGTTATAAAAAAGACCGCTATTGCGGCCTTAGTGATTTCAGTTGATCAATGTATTCAAAGCTTACTGGCCTTTACGCTTTTGCCATTTAAATAAAATTGAATAGCGCCACATACTTTTAATGACAATATAACCGATTAACGCTGACACAATGCCTAATACTAAGCAACCCACTAAAAAGGGAGGACCTATGGTTGATAACGAGGCCTCAATCCATGCCCAAGTGGCTTCAAACTGAAATGCCTGCGCTCTATGTCCGATGATTTTAGCACCTAACAAATAGGCGCTATAAAACATGATAGGCATGGTCAGCGGATTAGTTATCCATACCAATGCGACAGCAACGGGGAGGTTGACGTTAAATAAAATCGCAAACCCTGCAGCAACCACCATTTGAAATGGCATGGGGATCCAAGCCACAAATAGTCCGACCGCAAAGGCACCAGGAGCTGATTTGCGATTTAATGCCCACAAATTAGGTTTGTGTAATAGTTTGCCAAACACCCGTAAATACTTATGATCACGGAGTGTTTCTGGTTTGGGCATAAATCTTTGTATTAATTTTTTTGGCATATTTGTCGATTAATGTCTTAACTAATTCATTATGAATCGATTTATCTATGGCTTTTGCGCCTGTTCTTTATCAGCGATGTTATGGCCTTCGCTGGCACCTTTATGGTGTTTACCTATTCTATTTTTGGCTATGCTACTTTGCCTTCGCAAAGGGCCACTTATGGCTGGCTGTTTATTCGCCGTCATTTGGCTGAGCCTGTTGTTTCATTGTCTATATATGCATCAATATGCTGAAAAGTCGCAACAAATTGAGTTTACGGCGCAGATAGTATCACTAGTTAGCCAAAACAGCGACTGGATTAGTTTTGATGTGCGCGTTATTTCTGAAGCTGATCAAGACGCCTTTTTTGATTCTTGGGCGCTTAACAATGTGCAGCGATATTACCGATTAACATGGCAAAAGCCAGATAAAATTGTTGTCGGTCAAATATGGCAATTTAGTGCAAAGTTGAAAGGGATCTCGAGCATACAAAATCAAGGAGGCTTTAATCAACAAAAGTATTTCATTACTCGGCATATTATTGCCAAAGGCCGCGTTAAACAAGCTGACTTAATTCGTTATGGTGGGTCTTTACGCCAAGATGTTACGCAGAAACTAGCTCCTATATTGGCACTACTTGCTCAGGGCGATATTTTACAAGCGTTAATTTTGGGTGATAAAAGTGCTTTAACCACAGCGCGATGGCAGCAATTGCGTCAAACAGGGGCAGGGCATTTAGTCGCTATTTCTGGGTTACATTTATCGGTCGTTTTTGGCTTGTTTTATGGCATTTTTCTCGGAATAAGCCGTTATGCATTTTCTTGGCAGCATTTAGGTAAAATGCAATTCGCCATGATATTAGCGGGTATATTTACCTTTGGGTATGGCTATTTATCGGGTTTTGCAATTGCTACGCAGCGTGCTTTATTGATGTTATTTCTGTTGCTCATTTTTAGTTTTATTAAGCAGTTTAGCCACCATTGGGATCGATTGGTGTATGCCTTGTTTTTTGTGTTGCTGGTGGATCCTTTTGCATCGCTTGGTGCCGGATTATGGTTATCGTTTGGCGCATTGGCCATTATTTTGTTGTCGGTGCAAGCCAATACGGTTGAGCAGCAGGCAGAGATAGGCACTGATTATGTAGCTAAAAGTATTTCTGCATCTTCCTCTAATATGGCTGAGCGATGCGTACAAAAAATCCTAAAACTTAAAGGTAAGCTGCTTCATGGACTCAGTGTGTTGTGGTCAATTCAATGGCGATTAGCGCTGCTATTGGGTGTACTGCAAGGCATTTTATTTGGCAGCATTTCACCTCATAGCATATGGCTCAATATGCTGCTCGTGCCTTGGTTTAGTCTGGTTGTGATCCCATTAACGATACTCAGTTTTTGCATTTGGTTAGTGGTGTTGTGCATTTTTTTGTTATTGGGTATCTATAGCGACTCGCAACAACACTTAGGTGCGATGATCTTTCAATGGGCGAATATGAGCCTTGAGCCATTTGCCTGGTTGTTACAGCTGAGCGATCATTTGCCAGTTGTTGTTCAGTTGCTATTAACTGAACAACAACTGGCTGGATTGGTATTTTCTATTTTTGCGATGATGTTGTTGAGCATTCGTCGTCATGTGGCTAAAAAGCAAAAGAGAATTTACCTTTTTTTCGTTACCATATTGCTGCTGCCAATCGTCATCAATAAGTTAGTGACTCAAGAGATATTGCCTGCGCCATCATCTTCATTAGGCTCAACACCATGGCAGCTTCATGTTATTGATGTGGCTCAAGGCATGGCAGTCGTTTTACAGCAAGGTCGACACGGGATTATTTACGATACTGGTGCCGCTTATGGGGATTTTAGCTATGCACAACGGGCAATAGTACCTTTTCTTGCCAGCCAAGGTATCCGTTTTATTGATTATATTATTATAAGTCATGATGATAATGACCATGCTGGTGGCGTGCATGTGTTGCGTGAACAATTTCCACTGGCGAGGTTAATTGCTGACTTTACCATAACCTCCAAAGCTTTATCGCTGTCACCAGCCGTCGCACAAGCTTGTAAAGGGCAAATACTCTGGCGCGGTATACAAGTAAACTTCATTGGTAATCCGTTAACGGCATCGAATGATAATAACAACTCATGTGTGGTTAAATTGTCTGATGGCCTGTCTTCAGTATTGTTAACTGGAGACATTGAAGCCGACAGAGAACAGACATTAATTACTGCACAGGCAGATATTCGAGCCGATATTTTATTGGTGCCGCATCATGGTAGCCGAACATCGTCTACCCCAGCATTTATCGATAGCGTCAATCCGCAATTAGCCATTTTTACCGCTGGTTTTTCTAATCAGTATGGTTTTCCTAAACCTGAGGTTGTTGCGAGGTATCAACAGCAGGGCTGCAAAATATTACAAACGGGTCATGCCGGCCAAATTAGTATTACTTTTGATCAAGGCGAATATAAAATCGCCACTTACCGCCAACAAATGGCCCCATTTTGGTATAACCGTTTGTTTAGATTTGGTGAGTCACTTAAAGCAGAGTAGAATATCATTTATGTTTGTTAGTTAAGTATTGGATTCAATGTCAGCATCACCTAAAAATGAAATGTGGATCGTTTTCAAACGTTTGATGACCTATGTCGTGCCAATGAAAGCCATGTTTATTATGGCTGTACTCGGCCTTATTACCTATGGCGCTGTCGATGCAGCGTTTATCGCATTTATTAAACCTTTTATTGATGAAGGTTTTAGTCAAACGCCAGCCATAGTGGCAGGAGTCGACTTACCTACTCATGGTGGGTTTAATGCCAATAAAGACATTATGTTAATGGCGCCGATTGCGGTTATTTTAATGTTCAGCTTACGTGGTTTGGCTAACTTTGTGTCGACCTATTGTGTGTCGTTTATGAGTGCACAGCTCATTATGGATATGCGCCAACAAGTGTTTGAGCATTATCTGCGTTTGCCTGTAAGTTATATCGACCGCGAAAATAGCGGTAATTTGATTTCGCGCGTCACCTTTGATACTGAACAAATTGCCCGAGCATCTGGCAGTGCGTTAATTTCAATTGTTCGCGATAGCATGACCGCCATCGGCATGCTAGGCATTATGTTCTATTATTCGTGGAAATTATCCTTATGCATACTAGTGATAGGTCCAATTATGGGCGTTGTCATCAGTATTGTGAGTAAGCGCTTTCGTAAGGTGTCTAAGCAGATCCAGTCTGCTATGGGCGGCGTAACGGCAACGACTGAACAGATGATTAAGGGCCATAAAAACGTATTAGTCTTTGGTGGTCAAAAAACAGAGGTTGATCGTTTTTATCAAGTTAACGACCAAAACCGTTATCAGAATATGAAGCTAGCGGTAGCTCAATCTGTTAGTCAGCCATTGATCATGGTTATTGGATCTTTCGCACTGGCGTTTGTGTTGTATGCCGCCACTTGGGATAGCATGAAAACCGATCTGACCGCAGGTACGTTTGCGGCTATTTTAGGTGCCATGTTGGCCATGCTACAACCGATTAAGAACTTAACCCGAGTTAATGCGGAGTTTCAACGCGGCATTGCAGCTTGTACTACTGTATTTGAATTATTAGATACTCCGCCTGAGCCTGATAATGGCCCGTTCACCATCGATCGCGTTCAAGGCAAACTGACATTTGAAAATGTGACCTTTTCTTATCCAGGGCAAGATAAACCCGCTTTGAACGGCATTGATTTTGAAGTTAAACCCGGTAAAACCATCGCTTTAGTAGGGCGCTCTGGCTCTGGTAAGTCGACTATCGCGAGTTTGATTACGCGTTTTTATGGTGGATTATCAAGTGGTGATATTCGCCTTGATGACACCAGCATTTACGATTACCAATTAAAATCATTGCGTAATCAAGTGGCGTTAGTGTCGCAGCAAGTGACCTTATTTAACGACACCATAGCGAATAATATTGCCTATGCTTACCCAGGCGAAGTTACCCGCGAGCAAATCGTCCGCGCCGCTGAGCTTGCTTATGCGATGGAGTTTATCGAGACATTGCCAAAAGGGCTCGATACCCAAGTGGGCGAAAATGGCGTGTTGCTTTCTGGTGGTCAACGTCAACGTATTGCGATTGCTCGCGCTATGTTACGTGATGCCCCAGTATTGATTTTAGATGAAGCCACATCGGCTTTAGATACTGAGTCTGAAAAAGCGATTCAAAAAGGCCTAGATAATCTGCGTCATAACCGTACCTCAATTGTTATCGCTCATCGTTTATCGACAATTGAAAGTGCTGATGAAATCTTGGTTATCGATCAAGGTCGAGTTGTTGAGCGCGGTAATCACAGTGAGTTAATTGCTCAAGCTGGTATTTACGCCAATCTTTATCAGATGCAGTTCAGTCAATAATGATTAGGTGTTTGTAATGCAACAGCTTATTCATCGGATTTGGTATCAAGGTCATCAAGCCAAATGGTTATTACTGCCATTGTCCGGTTTATTTTGGCTCATATCTACTATTCGCCGTGGACTGTTTCGTTTTGGGCTTAAACAGGCACAAGTTTTACCCGTGCCTGTGATAGTGGTCGGTAATATTACCGCTGGTGGCAGTGGTAAAACCCCCACAGTGATTTATTTAATTGAGTTATTACGCCAACATGGTTATAAACCTGGGGTGATAAGCCGAGGTTATGGGGTGAATATTGATGGCGTAATGGCTGTTAATCATCATGCTAAAGCCTGTGAGGTTGGTGATGAACCGGCCATGATAGTGGCTCGTACTCAAGTGCCTATGGTTGTTGGCGCCAGTAGAGCTAGTGCCGCTCAGGCTTTACTCTCTGAGTTTGATGTTGATGTCATCATTAGTGACGATGGTTTACAGCATTATGCTTTGGGGCGTGATATTGAAATAGCCTTGGTCGATGGTGAACGCCGTTATGGGAATCATTGTCTATTACCCGCAGGTCCGTTACGAGAAGGTTTGTGGCGTGTAAATTCGGTTGATTTTATCATTAACAATGGCGGTCCGGCTTATGACGGTGAAGTGTTGATGACTTTGGAGCCAGCGCCGCTTTGCCAGATCAACAGTCTTCTGCACCATGAATTTAGTCAGCAGGACAGTGTGGTGGCTATGGCTGGTATAGGTAATCCACAACGTTTTTTTAGTAGTATTAGCCAGTTAGGCTATAAAGTAGTACAAACCGTTGAGTTTGCAGATCATCAGGCTTTTGACGCAAAGCAATTAAACGCGTTATCTGTGCAACATTCATTATTAATGACTGAAAAAGATGCGGTTAAATGTCGCGATTTTGCACAATCAAACTGGTGGTATTTACCTGTAAATGCGAAGCTTAACTCAGAATTTGATCACGCATTGTTGAGCCGACTACAGCAAGTGGCTCAAACTAAAAAAGGATTGTCTCATGGCATTTGATAAAAAATTACTCGAAATTGTGGCTTGCCCAGTATGCAAAGGCAAGCTTGAATACGACAAAGAGTCACAACAGCTTATCTGCAAGTTTGATAAGTTAGTTTACCCTATTACCGAAGGTATTCCGGTTTTGCTGGAAAATCGTGCTACAACCTTAGTTTCTGAATAACCCTAGTTACTGAATACCCCTAGTTACTGAATAACCTTAGTTATTTAATAACGTTAAAACAGTAACTCTGGGTATAATATAATTAAGCGTCCGTTGGACGCTTTTTTTATATTCATTAGGTAAGCACATCTAATAGTGGCTAATTTACTTTTAGGGCTTTACAGCATAAAAAAAGCTTGCCGATAAAGGCAAGCTCATTAACCTCTGGAGACCATCACATCAGCTTAATTATATGACGCGATATGATTTACCTTGATAAACCGTCAACGATACTAAGGTTACCTTTGGGTGGATAAATCTTGATATAAGGTTTCAATCCATTTATCTGCAGTGATAAATTCCCAGCTCCAATCAGCGTATTTTTCTGGTACACCTTGTTTTTTGATGCTGGCTAAATCGTGCCCTAGTTCAATTTCACCGCGCATCCAATTAATGCTGTCATCTAGCATATGCTTAAATTTAAACAGTGCATTTTTATCGGCTAAATCGCCATGGCCTGGGATCACTTTGGTCTTGTTGTCTAAACGATCCAATATCAAGCTGACGTTTTCACGATAACCCGTCACCGATCCTCCGGCATCTAAATCAATGTATGGGAAACGATCTTTGAAATATAAATCACCCATATGAATAATATTAGCCTTTTGCCATATCACTACGCTGTCACCATCAGTGTGTCCGGGACCTAGGTGGATAATCTCTAAGGTGTCTTGGTTAAAATGAATGGATATATTGTCTCCATAAGTGATAACAGGCAGGGCTGAGGAGGCGATTTTATTTTGTGCTTGAAGACGCTTGAGAACATTATGATGAGCTAAGATTGTACCTTGTTCACCAAAGTGAGCATTGCCGCCAGTATGGTCTGCATGGTAATGAGTGTTGACTATGTACTTGGGAGCACCTGGTTGAATTTGATTCAGTGCCGCGGTAATTTTATCGGCTAAGGGGGCATATTGGTCGTCAATGATCAATATGCCATCACTGCCAGCAGAAACTCCAATGTTGCCTCCAGCACCAACAAACATGTAAGTATTATTATCGAGTTTTTTCGACTTAATGGTGACATCATTAAATTTATCATCAGCCATGGCAGCTGTTTGAGTGAGTGCTAGCAAAGCGAGTGTACTGAGTCCGATGATATGACGTTGAAATCTTAATTTCATTATTATTCCCCATTGCTGTCTTAACAATTGTTTTATTGTTACTAGTACTGCCTAGGTTAACAATTTGATCACATATACAGCAATGATAAATCTTACAAAGGT
Organism: Shewanella vesiculosa; assembly: GCF_021560015.1. Taxonomy (NCBI): domain Bacteria; kingdom Pseudomonadati; phylum Pseudomonadota; class Gammaproteobacteria; order Alteromonadales; family Shewanellaceae; genus Shewanella; species Shewanella vesiculosa. The sequence goes on from NZ_CP073588.1 coordinate 656,325, forward strand.
CTAAAGTATCGTTTCGCTAGCTTACACTGGTTCAGAGCACTTAACGCTAAGTATTAAGTGCTCTGATGTCTTAATTCGAGAGAGCTATTTTGGCCAAATGGGTTTAATGCCTAAAACTTATTGCGGCTTAATGCCGTTAGCATGCACTAATCGCTTTAGATTAAAGTACCTAGAAACTACTTGGTCCACGGGAGTATTCTTTGGGCAAATGTATTCGATACTCCTAATCTTATCGCGGCTTTATGGCGCATGAGATACAAGGCTTGGTAACATAATGGTACTAAATATAAGCTAGTTACCGTTGAAAAGGTTAACCCACCAATAATGGCAATTGCCATAGGGGAATAGGGGGGGCCACCGCCGCCAATCTGTGTATCTCCCATTGCTAAGGGAACTAACCCCAGTACCGTGGTGGCCACTGTCATTAGTACCGGCCGAAGACGTGTAATACACACACTGATAATCGTGTGACTTAGTTTATCTAAATCAGGTGTCATTTGATTGATTTGATCAACCAATACAATACCGTTATTCACCACAATGCCCATCAAAATAAGAATTCCAATCATCGACATTACCGACATGGGTGTGCCGGTTAACCACAATGCCCAAAACACTCCCGTTATTGAGAACAGAATTGAGGTGATAATAGCAGTAGGTAACAATAATGACTCAAACAACGCTGCCATGACGATATAGATCATCGCAATCGCCAAAATCATATTGACGACCATAATTGACTGGTCTTCATCTTGGCGTTCAAACCCACCCCGCAGTGAGTAGCCGTATCCATAAGGGAAGTTGACCGAGTCCATGACTTGAGTGATTTTAGTTTGGGCTTCTTCGGTTGTCATATCCTCAAGGTTTGCGCCAATGGATAATGCTGTTTGGCGATTAAAATGACGAATAGTATCAAATCTAGGAACTACGGTGGCTTCGGCTAAACTGTCAAGGGTATAGACTCGGTCACCTTGGCGAATAATCGGTAGCTGTTTAAGTTTTTCAAGCGAGTTTTGCCAGCTTTTGTCATAGGCCAGTTCAATGCGGAGCTCGCCGCTAGGATCATGGCGAAATGAACGTAACTGCGAGCCTCTTAACGCGATCGCAATATTTGAAGCAATATCACTTAAGGTTAAATCCAGTCTGGCTGCCATTTCGCGGTTTATTACCACAACCACTTCTTGCTGAGCGCCATTCACTTCCGAGCGCACATCAACCAAACCCTCAATATTATCGAGTAATGGCATCACCTGCTCACTGATCCGAATGAGCTCAGTTGTCGAGCGTCCGGTTAAGGTCACACGGATACCGTTATTTTCATTGCCCCAGCCAAATTGAGGCGTGGCAATAGAAAACTTAGGAAAGCCTTCGCGGATCATTTTCTTTAGTTCGCCAATATCTATCGGGATGTCTTTTTGCAATAAAATGGTCGATTGCGCATCTTGCGGCGCGTAATAACTGTAAACCGCATCAATGTAAAACTTTTCTTTATTGCTATATAAGTAGGTTTCCATGCTGTTAATCATAGCTTCGGTAACCGCTAAATTATGCCGACCCTCTAATTGATAATTAATGTACAAACGGTCATTACCTTCCCCGTCACCCTGATCTTGTTTCACCATGCTTAACGGCAATGCGGTTGACACTAATATTGCTAAGGCAATGACTCCAGAACGTTTTGGCCGCGTTAAAATCCAAGTGAGACTGCGCTCATAAAATCGTCCTAAACGGTTATTGTCTGAAGTGGTTTCGACATCAAAATGAAAGTGATTGAGCATCAATGGTATCAGGGTTTTAGCGACCAACAACGATGCTGCAAGTGAAATACAAATCGCCACAGCAACATGTTCTAAAAAGATGGTTAGCTGCACTTTAACGCCAAAAATATTGGGTAAAAACACGATGGCAGTGGTTAAGGTACCCGCCAGAACGGCTAAAGAAACTTTATCCACGCCAGTTAATACGGCTTGTTGGTTCGCTTTTCTCTGACAAGTATCGTCAATGTGTGCGGCTTGTTTTTCTTGTAGCACGCTTTCGGTGACAACCACAGCATTATCAATCAGCATGCCGACGGCTAATAACAATCCCATCATAGATAAAATATTTAAGCTGTAGCCTAAAAAGTACATACCGGCCAATGTCATACATAGAGAAATCGGTACAGATGAAATAACCACTAAGGTCATTTTAAGGTTATGTAAAAATAGATACAGCACCCCAAATGATAATACTGCTCCCATCAAACCAGACAACAGTAAGTCTTTTAACGATGATTTAACCCCATAGGCTTGATCTTCCATAATGAATAGCTTGATGCCATTAAATTGCTGATCTTGCTTAACCAGCTCGATGACCTTGAGTACCCGATCAGATACTTCAACTAAATTGGCGCCTGACTCTTTAAATACATCAATTCCCACAGCATATTTTTGGTCTAAATGTCGGCCTTCAATTTTTTCTGGCAGGGCATAGCTCACCATAGCGATATCTTGCAGGCGAATACCCGGTACAATAACCAGATTATTAATGTCATCAAGACTGGTAAACTCACCTTTTGGCGAGACTTGGTACACTCTCGAGTCTTCTCTTAATGTACCGGCACTAATGACAAAGTTTTCCGCGAGTAAACGCGAGCGTAAATCGAGACTGTTGAGGCTTGATGCCACTAATTTATCGGCATCAAGGCGGATTTCAATCTGCTTTTGTTCAACACCATAAAGAGTGACTTTCGACACGCCATCAACGCGTTCAAGTGGCTTGCGTAACTGTTTATCCAATAAATCAAAGGCATTTGATAGTTCGCGCTCGCTTGATATGCGGATAGTGAGCACTGGCATATCGGCAGTTGAGAACTGTTGGATCATCACCCGCTCGACATCTTTTGGAAGTAAATGTCGTACTGAGTCTATTTTCTCACGCGCTTCAAGGCTCTTAGTGGCAACATCTTCACCCCATTTCATGTTGAGCTGTATAAAAGCCCCATCTTGGGTCGAGTCGGATCGCACCTCTTCAATGCCGCTCATGGTGGCAAGTGACTCTTCCAGAACTTTAGTTATATCGCGTTCAACTTCTGCTGGGCTAGAGCCTTTATACGGGACTTGCACCACAATTTGTGGAATATCAATCCCTGGAAACATTTCTAATGGCAGCATTCTACTGGCCGCCATGCCAAATAACATGATGGCTAAGAAGAACATACAGGTGGTTACGGGGCGTTTTATGGCTAGCTGAGTGATATTCATGCTGGCGTCTCCGCAGTGTTCAGCTCGTCATCATTTTGGGTGTATTGTTTGCGGTCAAATAGCGCATATAAGGCAGGAATAACCAGCAATGTGAGCAAGGTAGACATGCTTAAACCAAAAATCACTGTAATCGCCATGGGCGCGCGGACCTCACTGCCATCGCCAATCCCTATTGCCATAGGCAATAAGCCTAACGTTGTGGTTAACGTGGTCATCATGATAGGACGCAAGCGAGATTGCGCAGCTTGATTAATTGCTGTGAGCTTATCCATGCCTTCTTGGCGCAGTTGATTGATGCGATCCACCAATACAATGGCATTATTGACCACAATCCCAGCCAGCATAATTAAACCTATAAACACCACTACACTTAAATGAGTACCGGTAATAAATAAACCAATAATGCTGCCTGCTACGGCCATGGGCACAGCAATCAAAATTAATAATGGGTGTAACAAGGATTCAAACTGGCTGGCCATCACTAAGTACACTAAGAAAATGGCCAGAACGAGGGCAATTTTTAATGAGTCAAATGATTGTTCCATTTCTTCATTTTGGCCACCAAATCTGGCTTGAATAGAACTTGGAAATTGCTGTTGAGTCAATATTTGCTGTGCTTGAAGTACGGCTTCACTTAAATCGCCGTAGGCCAAATTCGATGACACGATAGCCACGCGTTGTTGGCTAATGCGGTTAATCGCTGACGGACCAATTTGTAAGTCAATGGTAGCGATGGCACTTAACGGAATAGGCTGGGCGCTATTGGGGTTAATGATTAATGATTCAATGTCGCTGATCTGATCGCGCTCATTTAATTCACTGCGCACCAAAATATCCACTTTACGATCACGCACGGTGAATTGGCTGGCAATAGTGCCACCGACACGTTGAGCAATACGGTTAGCGACAGTGGGTGCATCCATACCTAACGCAGCAAGGCGAGCATGATCAAAGCGAATGCTGATCTCCGGCTGCCCGTCTCGTAGGGTAGTATTGATGTCACTAAAGCGATCTGATTCAGACAAGGCTTTTACCAGCTGATCAGCACTTTGCTTAAGTTGCACTAAATCATAACCTGATAACTCAATTTCAAGCGGGGTTTTGAAACTGAATAATTCAGGATGCTCAATCTGCGCTTCGAGTTCGGGGATATTTCTGGCGGTATTGCGCAGTATCTGACTAACCGTAGTAAAGGCTAAAGGATCATTTAGTACCACTTGTAATCTGCCCCAGTTTTCACCGCCTCGAGCAGTATCAGATGTCATTAATCCGCCGCTGCCTGCTTGACTATAGGCATGCTTAACATCCTCACGGTCTTTAATCGATAAGGCTAATTGTTGTAATACCGCATCCGTTTCACTGACTTCTGTGCCAGGCGGTAATAAAATTTCGACATAAAACTCACCTTGATTCATTGGCGGAATCAGTTCAACACCGAGCTTAGGCAATAGGCTAGTTGATGCCAGAGTTATCACTAGCGCAATGACAAGGGTAAAGACTTGGTGGCGCAGGACATGGTGAAGGACTCGGTAATAAAATGATTCTACTATGCGGTAGATGACATTAAATCCAGCGCAAATAGGTTTAAGTAATAGGCCAAAAACGCTACTTACAAAACGACTAATAACGATAATAGCGGTTAATAATCCAGCGGGTAAGTAGCTAAATAGTAGCTTAAAGGGAAAGCTCAACACGGCTAATAAGTAATAGCCAATTTTACCTTTACGGCTAGTCGGTTTTGGTTTTATCGCGACTTCCAGCGGTTGCGGCAGACTGGTAAAACCTTGGCGTGAAGCCAGCATAGGAATCGCTGTTAAGGCGACAAACAATGAGGCGAGCAGGGCAAAGGTGACAGTCAGTGCTTGGTCGGCAAATAAAGCGCCTGCGATACCATCAACAAACACTAAAGGCACAAATACTGCCAGAGTGGTCAGGGTTGAAGCAAAAATGGCCCCTGAGACTTCTTTACACCCCGTGACCGCAGCCTCAATTTTACTCATGCCTTGAGATTTATAACGGTCAATGTTTTCTAATACCACAATCGCATTGTCGACCAGTAAACCAATGGCTAATGCAATGCCACCTAACGACATAATATTTAAGCTAATATCAGCAAAATACATCATATTGAATGTCGCAATAACTGAAAAGGGAATTGAGATTGAGATGATAAGTGTGGCAATAATATCACGTAGAAACAGGTAGATAACTAACATCGCCAGTAAACTGCCAAATAACGCAGCTGAGGTCACTTCATTCACGGCACTTTCAATAAATTCAGATTGGTCGTAAATAATCTTTAACTGATTCTGCTCACTTGCTTGGTTAATTTTATCGAGTTCTGTGCGTATTTTTTGCGCTACCGCAACAGTATTGGCGTCACCTTCTTTGTAGATCGCCAATTCAATCGATTCTACTTCGCCGATGCGGGTAATGTCGCTGCGTTCTTTATAGGCATCACTGATATCAGCAACATCAGATAATCTGACTAAGGTTTGACCATCGCGATAAACGATGACTTGGCCTAATTCTTCAAGAGAGTTAAATTGATTTAAGGTTCTGACTAAGTATTCTTTATCACCTTGGATCACTTTACCTGCCGATAGGTTGATGTTCTCTTCATTAATTCGGCGCTTAATTTGGTCGGCATTCAGATTGAGTTGGCTTAATTTTTGTTGATTTAATTCAATATGAACTTCTTGTTCTAATCCTCCCGACAACCTAACTGCAGCAACCCCCGATAAGGCTTCTAAGCGGCGTTTTAATTCTTCATCTGCAAAGGTACGCATTTGCTTTAGTTGCTCAGCATCGGCATCAGGCAATGAAAAAGCTAAGCGCATGATGGGGTCAAGATTGGGGTTAAAACGCAATAATAATGGCTTATTAATGTCTAATGGCAGCTCGATAGTGTCGATTTTTTCGCGGACTTCAAGGCTCGCCATGTCCATATTTGTGCCCCATTCGAACTCGAGTACTACATCAGACATACCGGAGCGCGAAATTGAGCTGATTTTGCGTAATCCTTTAACCACGCCAACAGCTTCTTCAATCGGTTTTGAAACCAGCTGTTCAATTTCAACTGGCGCCGCGCCATCATAGGCCGTACGGATAGTGACACTGGGATAGCTTAAATCGGGTAATAATTTTACCGCAAGGCGAGAAAATCCAACCATACCAAAAAGCATCACTGCTAGCATGAACATCCACACAGTAACCGGGCGGTTAACAGACGTATTGATTATCGACATTATCCCGCTCCGTTATCGAATAGCAGCGAAGCTAAGTGGGGTAATTACTTCTACCAAGGCTTGGTCTTTAAGATTTTGCTGACCGCGGATGACGATTTGTTCGCCCGCTTCTACGCCTGATAAAATTTCTACTGTGTTATTTTCACGAAAACCCAAACTCACTTCTCGTCGCTGGGCCTTAGCGTCTTTAATCACATACAAAGCTTGAGTGTTGTCTTGGTTGATTAAAGCGTTATAAGGAACTGTAAGTACATCTAAGTGGGTGTCGTATTTAAGCTCAACCCGTGTAAACATGCCTGCTTTTAATGTTGCATCTTCATTAGGTACGGCTAATGTCACTTTAAAGGTGCCGCTTTGCGCATCTACAACAGGGCTAATTCGCAGTACCTTAGCATCGATAATATTAGATGTTGTCCCTTGATGTTGTTGAATAATACTGGCTTGTTGCCCAATACGTAAGCTAGCAAGTTGCTGCTCTGGAAAATGCAATATGCCGTAAAGCTGGTCCTGGTTTACCACATAAAACAGTTCTTGAAACTCTTTGGCCATATTGCCGGCTTTGACATAACGTTCGGCAATAACGCCATTAATGGGCGAGACAATTTGGCTTTCCTTAACTTGTAATTCGGCTAAGTCACGTTGCGCTTTCGCTGCCTGTAAATTGAATTCGAGTTTAGCCATTTGATCTTGGCTAATAAACTCTTTGTTATTCATTTTATTTAAACGATTTAGTTCTTGTTGAATAATTTGCACTTCGGCTTCAGAGCGATTGAAATCATAACGCTGACGTTTGGCATCAATTACCGCAAGTATTTGTCCCTTAGTCACTCTGTCGCCTTCTTCAACATTTATAGTTTCAATAATACCTGCAATACGGCTCATCACATGGGATTCCTGTGGAGCCTCCAGTGTTGCTGTCGTGCTGTAAAAAGAAGAAACATTGCCTGTGGCGACGAGTGCTGTTTCAACCGGAATAGCAAATTTTTGTTCTTCTTTTACTTGCTCTTCTTCGCCAGTGCAACCGCTAAGCGCTGCAATACAAAGTAAAGGGAATGCTATTTTTTTCACGTTGATGAACCTATCCATGTGGTACCTGCCAGTATTATATATTTAGTTAAATGACGTGAGTCAGCTTATGTTATGCCTAAGTAAGTAAACGTCACGTGTTATTTGTTATCAATGTTAATTAATAAACTGTTAAGCACTAAATGTGCCATGTTTTATTATCCATATATAACAGTAACTTAAATTTTGTATTTCGGTGGGGTTAGTCATATTGACAATGTTAAATTGGTGAAAATAATTAATTGTTGGTCTAATAGATTAATTGGGATTCATCTCTATTGAGTTCATCAGTTACTGTGATTGTTCTTGGTATAAAAGTGAGTGCATCCGTATCTAACCGTAAGTAAGGGCTAGGTATTACTGATTAAAGGAATCGCGATTTTTCTTATTGGTATTGCTATAAACGGGATGGCTTAAATGATGAAATAAAGCTAAAAATTTTATGTGCTAAGTGTAAAAAGTTAAATGTGAATAATCAACAATCAACAATCAACAATCAATAATAAATAATCTTTTCAGTCGTAGCGTAAAATGGATAATTAATAGTGCAATCCAGAAAGAGTGGCGGTAATTAAAGATAATCAAAATTAATGTGTCACACGATAAAACATCCTTGATGATGTAGTATTGTTTCTTCTAGTTTTTATGAGGAAATTATATTTATAAAGTTAACTAAGCTGAAGTAATAATATTTTTATAACTATAACTATAACTATAACTATAACTATGGCTGAGAATGATAATGGCTTTAAGATTAAATGGTTAAGGTGGCGGGTGACGTTAAAGGGCTGTAATAATTAAAGTTCAGCTTAACAGTAAGCTGAACCTTAATTATGAGAATAATGTTAACTTAATATTATTTCAAAATCACTCAAATAAAATTTAAGAAGATTTTTCAGTGATGATAAAGTCAACTCGACGAGTTTTTGAACGCTCAGAGCTGGTTAGTCTAACACCATTATCTTCAATAATTTTAGTGCTAGAAACTAACTGGTCGTATGACGCACCTAAAGAAACTAAGTACTCTACGATTCCATCAGCACGACGTTGTGCCAGTGCTTTATTGTACTTTATAGTACCTTTATCGTCGGTTAAACCTTGAATGTTAAGTTCTTTATCGACGTGGTTAGCTAAATAAGTAGCAACGCAAGACATGTGCGCATCAAGCTTACTGTATGACTTATCGCTATTCAGTTCGAAATACACAGGTCTAAATCCTACAATCATTTCATCATCTGTTTGTAAGGTATATTCAATACACTCTGGAGAAATTGAAAATGTTTTGATGGGTTCTGATACAGTAACGGGTGCTGATTGACAGCCCGTAAGTGCTAATAACACAACACCTGCTAATGAAAGATTGATCGGTCTCATATTTGGCTTAATCCTTTAAAACTGTGGTCCATTAAAAAGAAGACGTAAATTACCGATTATGTTTTATTGGGTCAATAGGAAAACGATATTTTTGATGATTTGATATTTATTTATCTTAATAATACATACCTTTTAATGTGTTTTTATTTTAATACATACTAATGGGTAGTTAATTTAAACTGATTTATATAAAATTTATTTTGCTGGTTTTTAAATGTTGTTTTTTGAGTTTGCTTGCTGCAACATATTGTGGTTATTTTGATTCACTAGGACGTTAGTTTACATACTTTAGGATAATATCAAGGGATTAACCTGTACTTATGGATAAGAGTAAAACACCAAATAACTTAGCTGAAGACAAAACTGTCATAGCAGGATTAGACAATTCTGAAAATAATGCTAACAAAGTTAATTTGATTGGCAAATGTTTCAAAAATCGATATTTAATTGAATCAAAAATTGGTCATGGAGGTATGAGTGATATATACCGTGCCAAAGACCTGTACTTAGAGTCGTTAAATGTCAGTGAGCCATTTGTTGCAATAAAGGTATTATTGCCTCAGTTATCTGATATACCCGAAGCTCAACAAGTCCTGATTAAAGAGTCGGTGCAAACCCAAAAACTCTCTCATCCAAATATCATCCGAGTGTATGATGTTGATACTGATGATGGCTTTCACTTTATGGTCATGGAGTGGTTAGACGGTGAATCATTAGACCAAGTCATTAAACGTTCCAAACCGATGGGGATTAATTTCAAAGGATCAATGAAAATCATTGATCAGATAGCTTCAGCCTTATCGTATGCGCATCATCAAGGTATTGTTCATACAGATTTAAAACCATCGAATATTTTCCTGACTCGCCAAGGTAATATTAAAGTCTTCGATTTTGGTGTTGCAAAAAACTTGCAACAAAGAGAAGACCGCTACGCACTTGCTGAGGTAGATCAAGACTCATCATTAACAGGTTACACTCCAGCATATGCTAGCTTTGAACAGCTAACTGGCGAAGATGCTTGTGCGGAAGATGATATTTTTGCTTTTTCATGCATTAGCTATGAACTGCTTACAAGTAAACATCCCTATCAGCGTGTCGCAGCAAATGAAGTTGACGTTACCAAGAATAAATTGGTCAAGCCAAAGCATATCAGCATGTCTTTGTGGCCTACACTCAAAAAAGGCTTGGCACTCAAAAAGGCGCAACGAGCATCATCAATTGATCAGATAATCAGCACTTTACACCGTAAAACTTGGCCGATTTTAACTGCCATTGCAGCAGGTACTATTTTGGTTATTGGGGGATTTCAAATTCAACAATACTATCAAGTGCAATTAGATAACTTGAATAATAAAGTGGCGATAACAAATAAGGCAAAAAGTGAAGTTCAAGCATTTGAGTTTATCCCAGCTTCAGACTTATTAGCCCGAATTGACAGTATTCCTGAATCTAAAAGCATCATTAAAAATGGTCTATTAAAAACACATCAATCAGAAGTGTTGGATATCGTTGAACAACGTATTGCTTCCTTACCTAAAAGTGATAATGGCCTCTATCAGGATTATGTAAAAATAGCTGAAGTTATTAATGATATAGAGCGTTTTTATCCTGATTCAGTTCGTTTGCTGCAAATGAAAAATCAAGCTGAACGAAGTAAACAATTGGTTGTTGATGCTCTGTCTGAACGTTTGAGTCTTTTATTATCTCAAGCTCGTTATAACGAGCAAGGGACCAATAATATTAAGGCTATTGTTGATGGACTAAGCTTTGTTGAGCCTAATTATGTATATCTTGCTAGTAATGAAGAATATACGCTCTATGCAAGCACCTTTGATAGTGCATTAAAAAAACACGATATTAATCAAATTAGCGAACTTATCACTACGGGTGAAAATGTGTTTGCAAACTATCCTGAAGCTAAGTCTTTAATTGCCTATGGTGCACAATTAAAAGTTGCCGTAAAAGCATTGAACGAATATCACAATGCGACTGCAAAAGGCAAAACTGTTGATTATCCGTATGACGCCGCTGAGATTTATTATCGGGATACATTTGAGCAATTAACCGCAAGACTAGAAGCGATTGATGATCCCAAAGATCTACATGAATTTGATAAAGAAGTAAGAGATCTTGCCACAAATTTACCTGATGATTTTGATCCCCTACTGACGCTTGATAAACGTCTCGCGGCGTCATTTTTACGCCAGGCAAACGTGTATCTAGAAAAGCAATATCTGAAAACTGCCAGAGAGTTATTTGCTCGGGGTAATGAAATGTATGAACGTCTTAATGGTGTTCAACGTTTATAGCTCTGTAGTGATTGATCAATCGTTGTATGTTGATGAAGGAAGATGTAATAAAAATGGAATTATCGCTAGAGATTTTGAGCTATCACAGGTTATCTCCTGAGCAAATTATAACAAAAACAGTTATTAATACTTTGACGCTAGGTCGCTCAGATACGTGTGATTGGCATTTACCCGATCCTGAAAAGGTGGTTTCTGGTACTCATGCTCGGATCACTAAGCGCAGTGACGGTTTTTACATTGAAGACTTATCAACTAATGGTTTATACGTTAATCGTGCCGTTGAAGCCTTGGGCAGCAATCGTGAACATAAAATTGAGGTCGATGATTTATTCACTTTTGGTGATTATGAAATCAGTGCTAAATTGCAGAGTTTACCTACCTCTGAACACACTCATCAGCAACCCAGAGTACAACATGCTCCTGTTGCAACGACCTTGGATGATCATCATGCGTTACCGACTTCATCCTCATCAATTCTTGATACTGGGTTTGAGTCTGATTTAGCTGGATTTGATTCTGCAATGTTACTCAAGCAATCTCGACAACAATCAGCAGGTCTATCGCAAATGAACGCTGATTTACAAGACCACTTTCAACCACCTTTATCTATCCCAGAAGAATGGGATAAGGATATTTTTGGCCAACATTCTCAAGCACGTCCTAGCTCTACTGTTGCGCCAGAACCCAAAGTGGAAGTTGCTCAAGCGCCTGTGATGCCTGTTGTCGAGACTAAAATAGCAAAAGCAGACGTTAAAAAAGACGCTCCTGTGATACCTGAATCAAAGCCCTCGATAAACACTCAAATTACTTCAGCATCAGTGTTAAGTAAGGCTTTTTTTCAAGGTATGGGAGTAAATCAACAAGACTATGAAAAGGTGCTAAGCGAAGAATTGATGTTTGAATTGGGTAAGAGCATGCAATCTATGTTAACCGGACTCATGGATTCTTTACGCCAACGTTCAAAGCTTAAAACTGAGTTTCGAATTAATCAAACTACTTTTCAGCAACAGGAAAATAACCCATTAAAATTCTCAGCCAATATTGATGATGTTTTCCAAAATTTATTTTTAAGAAAAAGTGCCAGCTTTTTATCATCACAACAAGCTATTTCCGAGGCATTTAATGATGGCCGAAAACATGATGCTGCATTAACGGCTGGGACGTTAGGCGCTATCAGAGGGTTATTAAATCAATTAGATCCTGAGTCTATTGAATCTAAAACACAAAGCCAATCTCTGGCAGACATGTTAGTACCAGGGCAGAAACAAATGCGTCATTGGAAGCTATATAAAAGCTTACACTCAGATTTGAAACACGAATTTATGCAAGACAGTGCTGCAGCATTATCAGATGATTTTGTTAAAGCATACGACAATAAAATCAAAACGTTATAATTTACTAAGGGCTATTAAATGACATTAAAGTTAGGTCTATACCGAATCATATTAGTAAGCTTTTTATTACTTAACTCTGGTTGTAAAACAATTAATGCAGTTGTTCCTCCATCAACAGACGTTACGTTTAATGCCAGTGCTGACATTAATCCAGACATTAATAATCGACCATCACCTGTGGTGGTTAAAATATTTGAACTATCGTCACGGACTATCTTTGACACGCAAGATTTTTTTACCCTTGATGAGTCTGCTGAAAGCGTTCTTGGTCCCGATCTTATCCGTAAAGATGAGTTGGAATTACAACCATCAGAAACCCGTGAATATGCGATGACATTGGGACAAAACACACGGTTTGTTGGGGTGATAGTCGCCTATAGAGATATCGATTCCTCTCGTTGGCGATCGGTCGTCGCCGTCGATCCTACTGGCTATGATGATGTCACTATCAACATAGAAAAAATAGCAGTGTACAACTCTGAAAAGTAATCGTTGTGAATAAATAGGGAAATTATGAGCGATTTTAGCCCAATAGCATGGACAGAGGGCATGTTTCTTCGTCCACAACATATGCAGCAGCAAGAGCGTTTTTTGCAGCATCAGCAAGCGCGTATGGCCAAAAATAATAATCCACTGGCCTGGGGGATTGTAAGCTACGAAGTCAATTATGGCTTGCTTCCGTTAGGGCAGTTTGGTTTAGACCGTATTGATTGCGTATTTCCGGATAATACTCTGGTTTGCTTACCAGAGCAGAGCCCATTGCCGACATCTATTACAATCCCAGCAGGAACAATTGATCAATTGGTCTACCTCGTGCTGCCTGTTGCCAAAAGTAATGGTGTCAATATTTCATCTTCTGAACAGAATCAAATTACCCGTTACATCTATGAGGATCATAACATTGTTGATACCAGTGTTGGCTCAGATGCAATGGAAGTGCTACAAGTGGCAAAATTGGACTGCCGTTTCAAGTTACAGAGTGAAGACCGTTCTGGATATGTGTCTATTGCCATCGCTCGTGTTATTGACGTATCAGAGGAAGGCGTAATTCGGTTAGATAAAAAGTTTATTCCTGCATGCACAGGCATCGAACACATTAAAACCTTGATGAATATGACCACTGAAGTTACGGGCATGATTAATCAGCGTGCCGAAGCGATTGCGGCTCGATTAAGTCAATCTCAAGGGACTTCAAGTTCGATTGCCGATTTTTTAATGTTGCAGCTTTTGAACAAATATCAGCCTATTTTTGAACATTACGCGATCGTTAATCATATCCATCCAGAATTGTTATACCGCACATTAATCAGTTTCTCAGGTGAACTGTCAACATTTAGCAGTCCTAATAAGCGTCCGCCTAAATTCCCGACTTATCAGCATGATAATTTGACCTATGTTTTTAGCAATACAATGGTCATTGTAAATCATGGCTTAAGCAGTGTATTAGAACAAAGTGCTACGGAACTCATTCTTGAGAAGACCAAATTTGGGGTATATTTCTCGACTATTGCAGACAAGAGCATGCTTGATAATGCTGAGTTCATTCTTGCTGTTAAAGCTAATGTGCCGCATGACGAGCTACGTCAGCGTTTGCCTTCGCAAATCAAAATAGGCTCGGTTGAAACAATCCGTGAACTGGTTAATAACCAATTAGCAGGCATTGGCATTTCAAATTTACCCGTTGCGCCAAGACAAGTGCCATATCACGCTGGTTATCACTATTTCCAATTAGATAAAAATAATAGCCATTGGATAAAGCTCAAATCGAGTGGCGGTGTTGCTATGCATATTTCTGGTGCATATCCAGAGTTACAACTTGAACTTTGGGCTGTGAGTATTTAAACGCCAAAACATTAAGGATAATTTTGTGAACGATAAAACCATCGTTAAACCTCGCCCAGGGAAAGGGGCGGGTATGGCTGGCAATAAAACAAAAGTCGATGATGATAGTCAAAAAACTCTGATCCAAGAACAGCGTAATGATAATCGGGATAATCGCTCGCAACTTAGTCTATCGCAAAATCCGTTAGTTGATTTTGCGGGCACGCTATTATCGATCTGCACTCAATTACGAAACAGTACCCAGCATGATGACGTGAACACATTACGGGTACATTGCGTTGAGTTGATCAAGCATTATGAACAGCAGCTTCGTAATGCAAACTTAGCATCTGATGATATTCAATCTGCCCGATATTGCCTGTGTTGTTTTATCGACGAAGTTGTACTCAATACGCCTTGGGGAGAACAAAGCTATTGGGCATCTGACAGCTTACTGTCGACTTTTCATCATGAAACCTTAGGCGGTGAGTATTTCTATACTTTACTTGATGCATCGCTGCGTCATCCTGCAGAAAAATGTAATTTGCTTGAACTCATGTATTTATGTTTAACCCTAGGTTTTGTCGGCAAAATGAGAGTTGAACCTCAAGGCGATCAAAAACTTGAAGCATTACGGGAAAAAACCTACTTAGCGATTCAATCCTGTAAAGGCGACTTCCACCGTGAATTATCTCCGGGGTGGCGACAGAATATTGTGCCAAATTTAACCTTTCAACAGCCATTTCCTTTATGGGTGATTGGGGCATTATTTGGCGTGGTCATATTATTTATTTACATGGGCTTTAGTTATAGCATTAACCATTATTCATCAGTCGCTTACAAAGAATTAACCTCAATAGTTCCATGGGAAAAAACCGTCGAAGCGCAGCAACAAATAAGCCGTGATGAAGCCTTATTGCTGCAACAACTGTTACAAACCGAAATAGGCAAAAATCTCCTCGAAGTAGAGCAATTAAGTGACCGAGTGAGGATCCGCATTGGTGCTACTGAATTATTTGCGTCAGGTAGCACCCAACCTCGTTCAGATTTTGAAGCCATTCTCGCTAAAATTGCCCGCACACTTGAGAGTACGGATGGCAAAATATTGATCACGGGTCATACCGATGATGAACCAATTTTTACCTCTAAATATCCATCAAATTGGCATCTTTCGCTGGCTAGAGCCACATCAATTGCAAATGTTCTCGCTAACAACGCATCGTTAAGTGGTCGTCTATGGCCTGAGGGGCGAGGGGAGTCTGAGCCTCGTGTTGTTAACGATAGCGAACAAAATCGCGCGTTAAACCGTCGAATCGAAATCGACTTATTGTTTTAATGTGACATAAAGGAATAACATAAATGTCTTTGAAATCAATTGGCAAGGGAATTGTCGATACACTTAAATCTAAATGGACTATTACCATTATAGGTTCTCTGTGCTTAGCATTACTCATTTGGTTTGGTGGCCCATTGGTGGCAATCGCCGGCTATGAGCCATTAGCCACCGCAGCTTCGCGGATTATTCTATTACTTGTTATTGTTATCATCTTTGGGGCAATCCATTTTTCTCGGCAGTTGAAGAGCAAAAAGCAAAGCGAGAAAATGGTTGATAGCTTAATTAATGGTGAAGACGATAATAGCGCGTCGGGAGATGATTCTGCGAAAGGTGAAATCACTGTTTTACAGAATAAAATGACCCAAGCGTTAGATATTCTCAAAAATACCAAGCTCACTAAAAATAAAAGTATTTACGAATTACCCTGGTATATCATGATTGGTCCACCAGGAAGCGGAAAAACGACTGCAATTCAGCATTCTGGTTTGGAATACCCATTAAAAGAAAAAATGGGTGTAGACATGATTGAAGGTGTCGGCGGCACAAGACACTGTGATTGGTGGTTTACTAATAAAGCAGTATTAATAGATACGGCCGGTCGTTATACCACTCAAGATAGTCATGTAAAACAAGACTCTCGTGCATGGCAAGGATTTCTGGGATTATTAAAAAAATACCGTCCAGTTCGTCCCATTAATGGTGTCATCATCAGCATGGGCATGTCTGATTTATTAAACCAAACTAAGACAGAAAGAAATTTACATGCTCGCGCAATCAAACAGCGATTACAAGAGTTGCAAAATCAGCTTGGTATGACTTTTCCTGTGTACGTATTGTTTTCTAAATCTGATTTAGTTGCAGGTTTTAATGAATTTTTTGACGATTTAACTAAAGAAGATTGTGAGCAAATTTGGGGTATTACCTTCCCACTCAATGCCGATACCGAAGACACTGATATCGTCAGTTCATTTAATAAGGAATTTCACGATTTATTACTTAATTTAAACGCACGACTCAATAGCCGTTTGAAAAATGAGCGAGATCTAGAGCGCCGTGCTGCAATTTATGAATTTCCTAAACAGCTGAGATTATTACAAAGTTCTGCCGATGATTTTTTGAAAGAAATTTTTGCTCCCAATGCCTATGAAGAAGCCCCATTATTGCGTGGTGTTTATCTCACCAGTGCGACTCAAGAAGGCACTCCAATAGACCATCTTTCTAGTCATTTATCCAGTGGGATCAAAAGTAAAACAAAAACATTTGCAGCCAATAAACAACGAAGCTACTTTATAAAACGACTGTTAGAAGACGTTATTTTTCCTGAGAAAAACTTAGCATCAACCAATCGTAAACATACCAATCATAACCGACTGTTACGAAAAGTCTCAGTGGGCGTAGCCGCTGGCGTCACCTTGCTTGCAAGTTATTTTTGGTGGCAAAGTTACGATTGGAATCGCAAGTTGATTGATGATACTTATCAAGGTGTTAGTGCCTATAAAACCATTACAAATGGTGGGTTAAATGCTAAGTCAGATGTGATTACATTAACCAAAGGCTTAACCTTAATTCGAGATCTACCTGTGGGATTTGGAACCGATAAGGCCGAGGATGCACAAACCTTTGGTTTATACCAAGGCGATAAGCTTAAGCAGCCTGCTACAGCCGCTTACCATCGCGCATTAGAAACGCATTTGATGCCTTTCTTACAAACCGTGCTAAGTGAAGAAATGGATGCAAATGGTGATCACCTTAATTATCTATATGAAACATTAAAAACATACTTAATGCTCTATTTCCCTGAGCATTTTGATAAGAGCGATGTTCAAGTGTGGTTTTCCGCTTATATTGATAGAAACCTTGTTGGTGATGTTAATCGTGATGTGCGGGTACAACTCAACCAACATATTGATACCTTGCTTTCTTTGGGGATTCGAGGTCATCAGTATGACAGTTCGACAGTTGATAGTGCTCGAGTTAATTTAACCATGTTGCCACTGGTTGAACGAGCTTATCAGCGTTTGAAAAGTGATTTTGCAAATAGCAGTATTCCAGACTTTAAGCTGGTCGATATGTTGAGTTTAGACAGTTTAGATGGGCTGATGTTCATCAGTGGCCGTCAATTCAATCAGGGTATCCCAGGGCTTTATACTTTCAATGGTTTTCATGGCATTTTTAATATAGAAAAGAATAAAATAGTTAAGAATCTAACTGCCGACAGCTGGGTTTATGGAGACGATTTAGTTGATTTAGATGAGCAAGCTAAAGCGCTGATAACCCAAGAGTTAGAAAAGAGATATATTCGTGATTATATTTTTTATTGGGAAGATTTCTTAAATGATATCGCGATTAAACCCTATTCTACCCGCGAAGAAGCTGAACTCGTTACGGCAGCGCTTGCCAGTCCTGATCAACCGATAAAGACCATTATTGCCGCAGTACAGAAAAATGTGAATTTAACCAAACTGCCGGCAGAGTCGAATAATTTAAAGGCTGCAGCTGAAGTGGCAGATAATCTGTCGGATATCGCCTTTCGTTCTAAAAAAGCACGCTTAAATCGCTTGTTACCAGACACTGATATTACATCAGAGGAGGATTTACCCGGCCAAGATGTTGAATATGCTTTTGCTGAGTTGCTTAAAATTAATCTTGCAGACATTGATAAGATTCAAACCACCTTACGAGCACTTAATCGAAATTACACTAAGTTATCATTGCAAGCTGATGGGCAAGGTAATGTGTGATCAATCAAGCCACAGAAGAAAGCTTTGCTCAATTAGGCATGGCTTTATCTGAGCAATTGATTGATTTACCAAGTCCAATCAATAATTTACTTAGTGATGTTGCATCCCGTACACGCTCATTTGCCAAATCAAATCAAAGTCAGCGATTTAACGGTATTTGGCGGTCGCAAGTATTAGCTGAATTTAACCGAGCCATTGCTGGACGATACCCATTTGATCGTAAATCTAAAGAAGATGTCAGGTTAAAAGATTTTAGTAAGTTTTTTGGTTACGGCGGTACTTTAGATAAATTTTGGGATCAGTACTTAGCCGCTCATGTGGATACCAGCAAAAAACCTTGGCGCTTTAAGCGTAATATTGGCATTCGTAATGGCATCTTGGAAATGTACCAGCGCGCTGAAACCATTAAAGAGGCATTTTTCGAGCCAGGCTCTAGGCAGCCTATTGTCAATTTTTCATTGGAACCTGAATTATTAGATCAGAATGTGAGTATGTTCTTATTTGAATTAGACAGCCAGCAGCTTAAATACCGTCACGGTCCTACTCGCAAAGAGTTATTTGTTTGGCCAGGTCCTGGGGCAAATAACGAAACTCGAATTGCATTTTCACCGCCTAATGGTGGTCGCTCAATCAACAAGAAGTATGAAGGTGAATGGTCATTCTTTAAGTTATTGGATGAGTTAAGTAAAAAGCGTCCACAAACTAAAAAAGATGGCAAATTACTTATTGACCTTAAAGGTTACAGTGCTGTACTTAAATTGACAGCAAACAGTGTTAACAATCCATTTTGGATGGCAAATATGGAGACGTTTAGATGTCCTGCGAACCTTTAACATCAGTAGGTTACTGTGGAAAAGTCCCGTCAAAAGGTGACTTTATTCAGCAGAACTTGAATGTTGATTTTCTAAAAAATTGGAATGACTGGTTACAAGCTGTTATTGCGGTGAGTAAAGAACAAACTGAACATAATTGGTTGGACTATTACCTCACAAGCCCTATATGGCACTTTTCGTTATCTGCAGGAGTTTGCTGTGATCAAGCGGTTGTAGGCACAGTGATTCCTAGTATCGATCATGTTGGGCGCCACTATCCATTTACGCTAGCTGGATTGCACAATCAATCTGCTTTAAGAGGATGGCAAGAAAATCAGTGGGTTGATGTTTTTGAAAAACATATATTGCAAGTTCTTGAAGATGAAACTGTTCTAGAGCATTGGCTCGAAACTATCACTAAAGAGCCTCTTTCTGTTGCTGCTAATAACGACAGATTTGTCGAAAATGAATCTCTAGACCGAAACAAGAAGGCATGGGTATTTCAGGGGGATAACTCCCCTGATGTACTGTTATTACTGGATCAGCAATATCGAAAGCGCTTTGATTGTTACAGTATATGGTGGACTGAAGGATCTGATGAAGTAGGGCCATGTACTATCATCACAGAAGGCTTACCGCAAATAAGTCAATTTATCTCTATGTTAAATGGTCAATGGGGACAACGTGGTTGGAATACTGCGGAGCTTATTAAGGATCAAACTTCATGCACTTAAGTCACGCATTAACTCATAGAGGAACCGTTAGAGAAATTAATGAAGATGCTTACCTTGAGTTACCACATTTAGGTGTCTGGGTCGTTGCTGATGGAATGGGTGGACATGCCGCCGGAGATGTCGCCAGTCAGTTAGTTATCGACGGCATCCAGCAGGCTGTTGAGCACCTTGAAGCAGAAACAATTACTTTAGAGGTGTTAAAAAAATCACTGATTGATAGTAATCGTATATTACAGCGAATGAGTGAACATGATTTTGATGGCAAGGTAGCTGGCACCACAGTCGTTGTGCTGTGGCTATATCAAGATAAATATCATTTGCTATGGGTTGGCGATAGTCGGATTTATTTGATGCGTGATCAGCAAATGAAGCAAATGACTAAAGATCATAGTCAAGTGAATGACATGATTGATGAAGGGCTTCTTTCTCCTGAAGAGGCGGAGACACACCCTTTAGCTAATGTGATCACGCGAGCGGTAGGTGTTGATACTCAATTGGACATAGACTACCGAACCGATAAGGTAAAAGATGGTGATGTTTTTTTACTCTGTAGCGATGGTTTAAACAAAGAACTAAATGATATTGAGATTGAGAGAACAATAAAATCTGGAAATATTATTGATTCAGGATTAGCACTACTTCACGCTTCATTGGTCAGAAATGCAAGAGATAATGTTACGTGTATTTTAGTCAAGAACTCACATAAGAACATTAATATTATCGATGATAGCGATAAAACCATACCGATATTTAGTCACATTTAATAAGTTGTCCTTATAATAGAGAATATAAATGGGTTGTAACGTTAATATTTATTATAAGTGTTATTGTTTTTTGTATGGACAACATTACTTATGATGTAATTCTTTTGGGTGTAATTATTTCGAATGTAATTACATAGGATGTTTTTTGTTTTCTTTATTATCCATTGTGATTAGGTGTGGGCAATATATCTTATTTTAGTTCTATTAAAGAATATTAAGTATTGTTTTTGAAGTTCTATACTTTTATTATTGCACATTAAATCATTTTTATTCAGGGATTGAATTAGATTGAGTAAGCTAAAGAATTTAACTATCGATGAATTAATTCTTCCCATTACCATAGATGCGGAATCTGGAGTTGATCCTCGCGAAGATATTAGTCCAACCTCAACGTATTATTTACTTAAGGACGTGCGCAATATTGCACGCTCTAAAGAACGAAAAGCGTTAACCGATGAAGAAGATGTGTTATCCGTCTCGGTTGAATGGCGACCGATATTTGAGCAAGTTCCGAATATTTTAAAACAACAATCAAAAGATATCGAATATGTTGCTTGGTTTATCGAGGCGGCATGTCGATTACATGGGTTCAAAGGGTTGTATTTTGGTTTTACCCTAGCAGCAGAATTAATCGAGCGCTATTGGGACACGCTTTATCCCACACCAGAGCCAAATGATTTAGCGGAGCGAATTGCACCGCTGATTGGGTTGAATGGAATCGAAAGTGAAGGTTCCCTAATTCATCCAATAAGAACGATCCCTATCACCGATGGCGGAATTGTTTACTCGACTTGGCAATATGAACAGGCGCTAGATACAAGTCGCTTAGATAAAGATAAGCAAGAAAAGCGCTTCGATTCTGGTTCAGTCTCACTTGAAGACGTCGAGCAGAGCATCAAGGAAACCTCCGACAGTTTCTTTATCGAGCTTGATCGCGATGTACAAAATGCTATGAGTGCATTTAGCCGTTTGTCTGCTTCAATGGATGACGCGATGAGCGGTGATCCACAACCGACGAGTTATATTCGCAAAGCGTTAGAAGCCTGTGCACTGCAAATTAGTTCAATTACAGCACCAATAATTGCAAAGAATAAAGCTAACTTAGCGCAAGAACAACAGATTGACGAACAGCAAGACGGTGATACTACTGCTCATCATTCAACGCCTTCAGGTGTTGAAGGACAACTTAATTCTAGGGCACAAGCTATTAGTCATCTTGAGACGATAGCGGACTTTTTTCGACGTACTGAGCCACATTCGCCAATGTCTTATGCTATTGAGCAAGTCATACGCTGGAGTGACCTAAGTTTGCCCGAGTTATTACAAGAATTAATCCAAGATGGTGAAGCAAGAAATGGCTTTTTCAAGTTATCTGGAATAAAAACGGAAGAATGATCTGTAGTTGATTACTCAACATATTATTGAAAGGAGTTCATATGAGTGTACATGATAAATTAAAGCGAGTAAGAAAACCCCGTGTCCATATTACCTATGATGTCGAAACCGAAGGTGCTGTAGTAAAAAAAGAGCTGCCTTTTGTTATTGGTGTTACGGGTGATTTTGCTGGTCACAACACCGCAGATTTAAAGCCATTAAAAGACCGCCGTTTTGTACAAATTGACCGTGATAACTTTAATGATGTGTTAAAGCGTATGAGCCCTAAGTTAAATATTTTAGTGCCTAATACTCTTGCCGGCGATGATTCTGAAATGAATGTAGCATTAGAGTTTAATAGCATTGAAGACTTTGAACCTGCTGCCATTGTTAATCAGGTTGAACCATTAAGAAAATTAATGGAAACCCGTAACAAACTTCGTGATTTGATGACAAAAGTTGATCGCTCTGAGAATCTCGAAAATATCTTAGAAGAAGTGTTAAATAACACTACCAGCCTAGACAAGTTGGCTGGTGAACTTAACCTCAAAGGAGCGGAATAATGAGCATGGAAGCCGCGTCATTAGATGCTGTATCTGAAGAGCAAGCACAGAGTGTTTCTATTTTAGAGCAAGCTATCGTTGCTACAAAGCAAACCGATTCTTCTCGTGCAGAAGAATTAATTCGTTCGTTAACCGAAGAAGCCCTTAAAGGTACTGTTCAGTGGGATAAAAACCTCACTGTGACATTCAATAAGGCTATTAATCGTTTAGATGACGTTATCTCTAAACAATTAGCTTCAATTATGCACAATGAAGAACTGCAAAAACTTGAAGGTAGCTGGCGTGGTTTGCACCATACCGTTAAAAACTCTGAAACCAACGAAACACTTAAAATTCGTGTAATGAGTTTGTCTAAAAAAGAACTGCATAAAGATTTAAGTAAAGCGGTTGAGTTTGATCAGAGCCAAATGTTTAAAAAGATCTATGAATCAGAGTTTGGTACTCCGGGTGGCGAACCTTATGGTTGTTTAGTGGGTGATTATGAATTTACTAATCATCCAGAAGATGTTGAATCATTGTCATTAATGTCTAATGTTGCCGCTGCTGGTTTCTGTCCATTTATTTCGGCTGCAGGTTCATCTTTATTTGGTTTTGATGAGTGGACTGAACTGAGCAAACCTCGCGATCTTGAAAAGGTATTTGAATCTCTAGAATACACTCAGTGGCGCTCTTTCCGCGACAGTGATGATTCTCGCTTCGTGACTCTAACTATGCCTCGAGTGCTGGCTCGCCTTCCTTATGGCTCAGCGACCAAGCCTGTAGAAGAGTTTTGCTATGAAGAGTTTGAAATAGACTCAGAAAGTGGCCGTTCTAAAGTGGCTGATCATAATGATTATTGTTGGATGAATGCGGCTTACGTTATGGCTACCAATATGGGCCAAGCATTCAGTAAATATGGCTTCTGTACTGCTATTCGCGGCGCCGAGGGCGGTGGTAAGGTTGAAGGCTTGCCTGCACATGTCTTTACCAGTGATGACGGTGATCCAGATTTAAAGTGTCCAACGGAAATTGGTATTACTGATCGCCGTGAAGCAGAGTTAAGTAAATTAGGTTTCTTACCTCTTTGTCATTATAAGCATACTGACTATGCCGTGTTCTTTGGTTCTCAGTCATGTCAAAAACCAAAAATAATGACAAGCCATGATGCTACCGCTAATGCTGCAATTTCAGCACGTTTACCTTACTTAATGGCAACGTCTCGTTTTGCTCATTACCTTAAAGTGATGGCCCGCGACAAAATTGGTAGCTTCATGGAAGCAGAAGATGTTGAGTCTTGGTTAAATCGCTGGATTTTATCTTTTGTTAATGCATCTGAAGGTGGCGGACAAGACATTCGCGCTAAGTATCCCTTGGCTGACGCTAAAGTTGTGGTGAAAGAGATCCCTGGTCAACCGGGCTCATACAATGCCGTTGCCTGGTTACGTCCTTGGTTGCAGATGGAAGAGCTTACCGCGTCTTTACGTTTAGTCGCAAAAATCCCTAAAGTAGGATAATCACCCGCTAACGCAGTGACCCTCATTTGTTTTCAAGGATAGAAACAAACGATGCCTCAAGAAACCATTTCATTTGTAACAAGTGAAATTTTCAAAGAAGATACTGGAATTAAAAAGCCAGTATCTTCAACGACAAAGGCACTAAAAAAATAAACACTTAGTCGAACGATTCTTACGAGAGTCGGATTCGACTAGGTCGTTATTGCTCTGGTTAGAAAACTCGAGCCATTCGCTGACTCAATTTGATAAAACCTCCGTATTACCTTTTCTGCTTAAGGCTATTGATCGTATCGATAGACAGCTAGAACAACAACTCAATGCCATCATTCATCACAATGCTTTTCAAGCTTTAGAGGCTAGTTGGCGTGGGGTATTGTATTTAGTTCAACAGCAAGATTTACATGACAAAGACCAGAAAGTAAAAGTTAAAATGCTCGATTGTTGTTGGACAACACTGTCTAAAGACATTAATCGGGCGATTGAATTTGATCAAAGTGATTTTTTTAAACTGATTTATAACAACGAATATGACATGTCTGGTGGCGAGCCCTTCGGCACGTTAATTGGTGATTATCAAATCACCCATAAGAACCGCCCAGGTGTGTCCACCAACGACATTGATATTTTAAAAGAAATTTCGCGTACTGCTGCGGCCGCATTTGCGCCATTTATCACTTCTGCCAGTCCTTCATTATTTGGTGCAGATGACTTTGCTGATTTATCTGCTCATATGAATATGGGCAAAATTTTTGAGCAGCATGAGTATATTAAGTGGAACTCGTTACGAAAAATGGATGATTCTCGCTTTATTGGCTTAACTATGCCCAACATCCTAATGCGTTCCCCTTATCTTATCGATGGTAGCCGCTGCGAAGGTTTTAAGTTTAAAGAATCGATTAAAAATCCCAAAAAAGACCATTTATGGGGTAATGCTGCTTATGCCTTCGGTGGTGTATTAATCCGCGCATTTAGCGAATCAGGTTGGTTTGGCCATATCCGCGGTTTAGAACCCGGTGCGCGTAAGAAAGGCCTAGTATGTGACCTTGCAGTCAGTCAATACGAGCCAGATTTATATCGAAAACGCAAGAAACCTTCAGTGGATTTGTTAATCAGTGATAGGGCTGAAAAGTCGATTTCTGATCAAGGCTTCATCCCTTTATCTCCAGTATCAGGTTGTGAACACTTAGTGTTTTACAGTAATGCCTCTGTGCAGAAACCACCAAAATATGAACAACTTGAAGATAATATTAATGCAAAACTATCCTCAATGTTGCAGTACATTTTGTGTGTATCTCGCTTTGCCCATTACATCAAAGTGTTAGGCCGTGAAAAAATTGGTTCACTTCATTCTGCTGAAGCTTGCCAGCGCGAACTGCAATTGTGGCTGCACAAATATACCACCGCTTCAGACGTATCTTCAGATGATGTAAGAAGTAAATATCCGCTGCGAAGTGCCCAAGTTCAAGTAAAAGAAATGCGCGGTAAGCCTGGCCACTTCTATTCGATTATTCAGTTACAACCTCATTTTCAGTTAGATCAAATGGTGTCCAGCATAAAATTGGTCACTGAGCTGACATCAAGAAATTAACACAAAGGTATCAAATGAAAAAGATTCAAGAAATGCTGCAAAATGGCCAGCTACAAGAAGCCATTCAGTTAGTTGAGACACAGCTAAAAGACGACCCAATGAACATTGATTTAAAAGGTCAACATATTGAGTTGTTGTGTATTAATGGTGAGCTTGAACGGGCTGACAAACAGTTAAACTTTTTAGTGCAAAAACACCCTGATTTTTTAATCGGTGCAGCTAACTTACGTCAGTTGATCCGAGCAGAACAAGCCAGAATCGATTTTATGGCAGGCAAAGCTGTACCTCAGCTTTTTGCTGAATCTGATGCCTATGTTGCAGCATTAATGAAGTTACGTTTAGCGATGGTCGACTCCCAAGATGATGTGACTCAATGCGCCAATAGTCTTGAAGATTTACGTCCGCAAGTCAGCCTGCTTATAAACGATAAAACCAATCAAGAAATAAGAGATCTTGATGATACCTTAGGCGGTTTTATTGAGATTTTCGGTACTGACGGTAATTTCTATTTAGCTCAGTTATCTGAAATCGATTACATCAACTTTAAGCCGGTGACTTCGCTACTGGAAATGGTTTGGCGTCGAGTTGATTTAGCGATTAAAGATGGACCGTGTGGTGAAGCGCATATACCGATGATATATGCAGGTAGCGAAACTGACGCTCAAAAATTGGGACGAGAAACTGATTGGCATGAAGTTGCTACTGATGTGATTGCTGGCAAAGGCTTAAAAATGTGGCTCGCTGATGATACAGCAGTCGTACTCAATCAAATTACTAAAATATCCACCCCAGTTTTGCAGTAGGCGATAGTGTTGAGTAAAAACCAGCAACCCATAATGGCATCCATTCTTGACCGGTTGATAGATGATTCGCCCGGTGAACAGGATGTCAAAGATAGCCATCGAGGCCTTAACTTACGTCAGTTAAGGTCTAATGTTCGTCGTGATTTAGAGAATCTTCTTAATGCTAAATTACAATGGCAAACTTGGCCGGAACATTTAACTGAACTTGACAATTCATTGATGAATTATGGTTTGCGTGATTTTTCATCCATGCCAGTTGCGAGTTTAGACGGTCGACAGATCCTCTGTAAACAGGTCGCCGATACTATAAAACGATTTGAACCCCGTTTTATCGAAGTGATGGTTGAGACGGTCGATAATGAACAGCCTCTGGATCGTGTTTTAAGATTAAAAATCAATGCACTGCTTTATGCTGAACCTGAGCCTGAATATATTACATTTGACTCAGAGGTTGAGCCGGTCCATTTAGCGATGATAGTGAATGAGGGAATTGTGTGAATCAGGAATTATTGGAGTATTACAATCGTGAATTGGCTTTCATTCGTCATATGGGGGCCGAATTTGCTGAGCAATATCCTAAGGTTGCAGGTCGTTTACGATTAAGTGATGAGCATGTTGAAGATCCTCATGTATCACGCTTAATTGAAGCATTTTCTCTGCTCACCGCACAAATTAGACAGAAACTTGATGATAGCTTTCCTGAACTCACTGAAGCGCTATTAGGTCAATTGTACCCTGATTATCAAGCGCCTATTCCGTCAATGACGGTGATTAAGGTGACGACTGAAAACTTATCGACCACAGGGGTATTGTTACCCAGGCTAACGCAAGTCGATACTCAAGTTGAGGGGATGAAATCCTGTCATTTCCAAACGTCATACGACATGAAGTTATGGCCTATTGAAGTTCAACAGGCTCAGTTTCAAAATGCACCGTTTAATGCGCCTGAACCTCAGTGGCCAGAACGGGCAAAGGCAATAATCAAGCTTGATATCGCGTGTGAGTTTGACGAAATTAGTATGCCAAGCCTTGGTGTAGATAAATTACGATTTTTCTTAAATGGCCAAGACCATCAAACTTTTCAACTTTATCAATTACTGTTTGAGCATAGTCTGGGTTTTGCTTTAGTTAACGAGCAGCAAACTGTGTGCAAATTTTTAACTAAGCGGCACTTAAAGGCCGTTGGATTTGAAGATGAGCAACAAGTTATTCCTTATAGCCAACGGACCAGTTCTGGTTACCGGTTATTGCTGGAGAATTTTATTTTCCCTGAAAAATTCTTATTTTTTGACATAGATGATTTAGA
Organism: Shewanella vesiculosa; assembly: GCF_021560015.1. NCBI lineage: Bacteria > Pseudomonadati > Pseudomonadota > Gammaproteobacteria > Alteromonadales > Shewanellaceae > Shewanella > Shewanella vesiculosa. The sequence continues at coordinate 684,292 of NZ_CP073588.1, forward strand.
GGGAAGTTGGCAAGGAATAGACAGTAAGTTCTCACTGTATATTTATTTAAAGGAAGGCTCTCAAGATTTAGAGAAGCAAGTGAGTGCAAATCATTTTCTACTCGGTTGCACTCCAGTAATCAACTTATTTGAGCAAAAATTAGAACCAGTAAGTATCGATGCTTCGCAATACGAATATAAATTAGCTGCTCGTTATTCTGACTCTGAAGTGACTGAGATCATCAATATCCAAGAGGTTATTGCTTATGATCCGAAAGACAATAAAGTTGAAGTCACACCATTTTATGGCGAATCACATCCTCAGTATCTTGGTCACAATAATTTATTTTGGCATGTTAGAAGAGAGTCGGCGAGTTGGTCAGGTGGCTATGCTGAACTAGGAACTGAATCATTTTTATCTTTAGTTGATCATAATTTTAAAGGCTTTAAGTCGGAAGATGATTATGGCGCTTGGATATTAAGTATTACCGCTCAGTGCAGTAATCGAAATTTACCGGCCCATCTTCCGTTTGGCAACAATGAACCGAAAATGTTTGTCCCTGAACGCGCCGATATCATCAAGCATGTAAAATGTTTGCTTGCGCCAACATTACCCGTTCGCGCATCCCTTAGTGACGCTTCTCGATGGCAGTTAGTGACTCATCTATCAATTGACAGTTTTAGTGGAAAAGATGCACTTCATAATTTAAAAGAAACCCTTAAATTATACGATTTTAAGTGTTCACCAGAAAATAAAAATTTAATCGAGAATATTCACTTTGTTGAAGTCACTCCTGATACTGCACGAGTCAACCAACATGGTCGGATTAGCTTTTGCAGTGGCAGCCATATTGAAATAACCTTTATTAAAGATCATTACTCTGGCAGCGGAGTGTTCTTTTTTTGCACAATATTAGATCACTTCTTTGCACAATTTGCTGCAATCAATAGTTTTACCCGTTTAAGTATGCGCTTTAAAGACCATAATTCAGTCGCTTATACCTGGCCTGCACGTTCAGGACAAAGGCCGTTGTTATGACCCCAAATGCGATGCATCATCAGTTGCAGGCCATAATTGAAGCGCCCTCTGAGCATGATTTCTATCAAGCTGTTTATCAGTTTCAACAGCAGTTATCTCAAGGTCGCGAGCAAGGCTTTAAAGTTGGGTACGATACGATTCCAAGCAAAGAGCTGTTGCGGTTTAAATCTGATCAGCACCTTGGTTTTCCGGGGCAAGCCATCAGTAAAGTAGAGGCTAAACATACCAGTCAAAAGGCTAAGGTTGCCGCTGATATGCATATATCATTTATGGGGTTGACTGGGCCAAGCGGGGTATTACCTTCGCACTACACTGAGTTAGTCTTAGAGCGTTTACGTCATAAAGATAGCGGTATGCGTGATTTTTATGATTTATTTAATCATCGAATTATTTCACTATTTTATCGGTCATGGGAAAAGTATCGCTTCTCAGCTAATTATCAATCTCATGAAGATGGTGCTACGGATAGTTTTACTCATGTTTTGAGTTTACTCAGTGGTAATAAATCATTAAACCGTTATTACGCTGGTTTTTATCATAATAAAACTCCTACGGCAGAGTCATTACGAAGCATGTTGAATGACTTTACTGGCTGTAATGTCCAAGTTTGTTGTTTTCAAGGTCGTTGGCAATCTCTGGCTAAGACAGAGCAAACCCGATTGGCTAGTCGAAGCATGCTAGAAGGCCAATATGCGCGTTTAGGTGTCGATGCCAGTATTGGCAGCCGAGTATGGGATATCAACTCCAGTATCAGTATTCATATTAAGCCTAAAGAAGGTGCGTTGGTTAATGCATTTATGCCAGGGACAGCAAATTGTAAATCACTTAAAAAACTGGTCTCAAGCTATTTAGGTCAGTCAGTCAAATATAAGATTTTTCTAGAAATAAAACAAAAAGATGCACCGAAAGCACAATTATCCAAGTCTGCAATTGGCTTGGGGCTTGGTTGTGGTTTGATCAGCCGTGCAGAGTATGGTGAGCAAATAAAAAGCTTAATGATTTAATTAATAAAGGACTATGAATATGTCAGCGATGACTTTGAGTAAATTGGTTGGAAAACTTAATCCAGTATGTCGACAATCTTTAGAAACTGCTGCCAGTGTATGCCATAGCCGCAGTCAATTTAGTGTTGAAATTGAGCACTGGTTACTAGCATTATTAGAAAATGGTTCTGGTGATTTAGATATCATCATGGCCAGTTTTTCAGTGCAAAAAGATCAGTTGATCAACGACATTCGTCAGGGATTAGAAAAATTTAAAACGGGTAATAGTGCGGCTCCGAGTCTATCGCCACACATTGTCAGTTTATTACGTCAAACCTGGTTAAATACCAGCATTGAATTTAATGATAATGAGACCAGAACGGCCTATCTTATTTTTACGTTATTGACGGATGATTCGTTAAACTCCTTAGTATCACGCTCTGCTAAACAGTTACTCAAAATCGACCCTGCGCAGCTAAAACATGCTTGGCCACAACTTGCGCGTCAATCTACAGAGCATAAAGTGTCGAGTACCGATATTGAAGAAACTCAGGCAATGCAATCTGCGCCAAGCAAAACACCAAATCTAGATCAATTTACGCAAAACTTAACCGAACAAGCTGAATTAGGCAAGATTGATCCTATCCTTGGTCGTGATAATGAAATAAGGCAAATGATCGATATTTTAACTCGCCGTCGTCAAAATAATCCTATTTTAACCGGTGAGGCCGGCGTCGGTAAAACAGCCGTAGTGGAAGGTTTAGCACTTAAAATTGTTCAAAAAGAAGTGCCAACTGCATTGCAGAATGTCCGTATTCATGTGCTGGACTTGGCTTTATTGCAAGCTGGAGCTGGTGTAAAAGGTGAGTTTGAAAATCGTTTAAAAGCGCTTATTAACGAAGTTAAACAATCGGTTAAACCAATAATTTTATTTATTGATGAAGCACACACTATGATCGGTAGTGGTGGACAAGCAGGACAAAATGATGCCGCTAATTTATTAAAACCCGCCTTAGCCCGCGGCGAATTACGTACTATTGCGGCAACAACCTGGGCTGAATACAAAAAGTTTTTTGAAAAAGATGCAGCCTTGACTCGTCGTTTTCAGGTTGTAAAAATTGATGAGCCATCTCCTCTGCAGGCGATTGCAATGATGCGAGGACTATTACCTGTAATGGAAGGCCATCATAAGATTCTGGTTTCAGATCAAGCGTTATGTGCCGCGGTAAATTTATCTCATCGTTATATTACTGGACGTCAGTTGCCAGACAAAGCCGTGAGTTTATTAGACACAGCTTGTGCCCGTGTGGCTATGAGCCAAGCATCGACACCGGGAATGGTTGAGTCCTTACAGCGACAAATTCAGCAACTCGATACCCAGATTAATATTCTCACTCGCGAACAAAAAACCGGTGCAGATCATAAAAAATCCATTACTGAATTAACCAAGAAGCATAAGTTACTCTCAAAAGCACTTGAGCCATTAATGATCCAGTGGCAGGAAGAGTTGATCACGGTGAAGAAAATTGCTGATTTAGTGACGCAAATCCAATCATCACAGACTGATACTGTTGCTCAATTACAGGAACTGACAGAGTTGAAGGCTAATTTAGCTGTCAATAAACAGCCTATGGTGCATTGGCAAGTTGATGAACAACTTGTTGCTGAAGTGATTTCCGACTGGACTGGGATTCCTGCAGGAAAAATGCAAAGTGATGAAATTAAAACGATTTTGAACTTGAAAGAAACCATGTCTAAGCGGGTTATCGGGCAAGATCATGCATTAGATTTAATTGCGAAAACGGTACAAACGTCGCGCGCCCAATTAGGTGATGAAAAACGCCCAATCGGTGTGTTTTTGCTGACGGGACCTAGCGGTGTAGGAAAAACTGAGACCGCACTAACCCTGGCTGAGCAAGTTTATGGCAGTGAAGATAATGTCACCGTTATCAATATGTCAGAGTTTAAAGAAGAGCATAAAGTATCCCTACTATTAGGCTCACCTCCTGGTTATGTCGGCTATGGCGAGGGGGGAGTATTAACCGAAGCTGTTCGCCGTAAGCCCTATAGCGTTATTTTATTGGATGAAATGGAAAAAGCGCATCCTGGTGTTCAAGATATTTTTTATCAGGTTTTCGATAAAGGTATGATCAAGGATGGAGAAGGGCGAGATATCGACTTCAAAAATACTATTATCATTATGACCTCAAATGCAGGAACTGAAACCACTATGGGGTTGTTTGAAGATGAACAGATTGCGCCCTCTATTACTGGTCTGCGTAAGGCGCTTCAAGATGATTTATTGGGCTATTTTAAACCCGCATTCTTAGGCCGCTTGAATGTGATTCCTTATATTCCTCTTACTCAATATATGCTTAATCAGATCACGAAATTACAATTACAGCGAGTTGCCCATCGCTTAGCAGAGCATTATCAAGCTAAGTTCACTTACAGTGATGATGTCGTTAGCCAAATCGTGTCTATGTGCCAAGATGCCGGTTCTGGCGCTCGAAATGTGCACAATATTTTACAGAATACAATGTTGCCAGATCTTTCTGTTAAGATTTTAAACAATATGGCGAATAATAAAAAAACAACTAATGTAAAAGTTAATGTCGTAAAAGAAGAATTTGTATATAAAATTTAGGTAAACATAAAGGGTATATAACCTAAAATATAAATAATCATTTAGTATTATTAATTAGATTTTTAACATTATATTTGAGGTCTATATAATAAGGTATATACCCTTTGTGATGTTATGTGGTTATTACTGATGTAGTAATAACTATATAATATTTATATTTTTTATTTATCTAAACGATTAGTTGATTATCAAAGAACCTTTGATATAATCCTCATGCTTAATAATGAGGACTCACTATATTTAAATGGATAATACAGTTATGTATTATTTGTTGATATGTGCATTTTTAATAAATTGAAATATTAAGTTTGAATTGTTGAACTTATAAAACTGTCCATTAATGGATGACATCCACGCAAAAGGAGCATTAATAATGCAAGCGAATACATATTTAAACTATGAAGGGATTAAAGGCGAAACCACTGCTGAAGAATTCAAAGACATGATTACTGTGTTATCAGTCGATTGGAATATTAGCCGTGAGATCAGTTCTTTCACTGGTACTGCTAAAGACCGTGAAGCAAGCTCTACTCGTTTAGGTGACGTTACCATTACTAAATTGCAAGATAATTCTTCAACTGACTTGTTCAAAGAAGCAACTATCGGTAAAGGTAAAAAAGCGGTTTTTCACATCACTAAACAAGGTGACAAAATCGAAGAAATCATGCAAATCGAATTAACCGATGCAATGATTTCTAGCTACAGCGTTTCAGTTCATGGTGACCGTCCAGTTGAGACTATCACTATCAGTTACACTGAAATGATGATGGCTGTTACACCTACTGATGACAAAAACAACATTACTGCAGCGCTACGTTATGGCTACAGCGGTGTTAAAGGTCAACAAATGTAAGTTGTTTGTGATCTTAAATCTTGGGGGAACTTGTTTCCCCCAAGATCTTTATTCTTAACGACTGAGGCAAGGAATGCTTAAGGCCACTCAAAAAAATAATATCATCAGTATCACTACGCCATTAGGTAAGGATGTTCTGTACCTAACGCATTTTACTGCCACTGAAGCTATTTCACAGTTATTTTCAATCAGCGTATCAATGTTTACTGTTGGTACTCAGATTAGTCTCGATAGTTTAGTGGGGTAAAAACGTCTGTATTACATTACGTAATGCCGAAAGTGATGGTGCTGCTCGGTACTTTCATGGGGTCATAAGTCATCTCGAGTCTGCAGGTATGCGGACAGCTGCTTCAGATGATGCGCAAAATTATATTGATTATCAAGCTGTTATTGTGCCTCAAATGGCACTAATGAAAAAACGCAGCAACTGTAGAATTTTTCAAAATAAGTCTGTAATTGACATTATTAAAGACTTATTTGGTCAACATAAAGTCGAATTTCAAAATAAAACTACCAATACTTATCCTCAGTATGAATACTGCGTGCAGTATCTTGAATCAGATTTAGATTTTGTTTGTCGCTTATTGCAACAAGAGGGTATTTTCTTCTTCTTTGAGCACAGTCTTAGTGCCCATACCCTTGTACTTGCAGATGATATTAACGCCTATAAACCTTGTGCAGAAGAGAAAGTTCGATGTTTTTCAGGACATTTAGCTGAGTCACATGTATCAAATTGGCAAGGTGGAATGAGCATGGTCAGCGGTGGCTTTATTCAAAAAGGCTATGACTATGAACAACCTAAGCTTTATCCATCAGGTAATCATAATAAAGCGGATCTCCCAGAACAAAGTGCCCTTGAAGTGTATGACTATCTAGGTGAATCAGAATTTAATAAACGTGCTCAGCCTTTTGCCAATAATCAGCTTGAAGCCCTGCAAAAAGATATGAACAAATGCAGTGGTCAAGGTGATTGCCGCAGTTTCATGATAGGTAAATTTTTTACATTTAAAGATCACGAAAACGTCAGCTATAAAGGTAAGAGCTTTGTTATAAGTTCTTTAAGAACCTCAGCGACACAACCTAATCAGTCTGGCGCAGGCCAATCTATGTCTGGATGCGTGTATCAAAATGATTTTGAATGTGTTCCAAAAAGTACCCCATACCGTTCACAACTTCATTTGCGCAAACCATTAATTAATGGTGTGCAAACTGCTGTGGTTACTGGTGAGCCTGGTGACGAGCAACATATTGATAAATTTGGCCGCGTTAAAGTGCAGTTTCACTGGGATCGTGAAGGTGAATTTAACAGTAAAAGTTCGTGTTGGATCCGTGTCGCACAGAGTTGGGCGGGTAATAAATGGGGCGCATTTTTCTTTCCTCGCGTTGGTCAGGAAGTGCTGGTTGAATTTATTAATGGTGATCCGGATCAACCAATTATTAGTGGTGCTGTGTATAACGCAGACTTAATGCCACCTTATGCCTTACCAGCTAAAAAGACCCAGTCTGGTATTAAAACACACAGTACTAAAGACGCTGGTGCAGACAATTTTAATGAATTACGTTTTGATGATGAAAAGGGTAAAGAGTTACTATTTTTTCAAGCAGAAAAAGATCACCATCTCAATGTTAAACATGATCAAAAAGATACCATAGGTAATGACCGTTTTACTGAAGTGGTTAATAACGATAACGTTAAAATTGGCAAGGATCGCCTAGCAGATATTGGAAATAATGACAGTTTAAACGTTGGCAAAGTGCTCAATATTGAAGCTGGCAAAGAGATTGTGATTAAAACGGGCAGTGCATCTATCAAAATGAGCAGTGATGGTTCTATTTCTATCGAAGGGACAAACATCACCATAAAAGGCACCAATGTTAAGGTTAACGGCACCAGCATTGCCTTAAAAGCTGCTCAAATTAAGTTGAATTAGTCATGTCATCATCTCGTTATCCTGGAGTCGGCCTGTTAGGGCCTTTTTGTCGAGGCCATGAAATTACCTGTCAATTTGGGTATCGGCACTTAATCTGTAAACCGGTCGATAAACCGCAAGATCCACTGCTTAATACACCTAATATGACCTTGTGGGTTAGTGCAACATTTGGTGAACAGTTTTTAGTAAATCGACACAGCTGGAAGAATTCACCAGATTTGTTGTATCTAATTTATTGCTATTTACACAATGATACCTATTTGGCTGTTCAACAATCTGAAGCGCAAATTATCAGTATCATTGCATTGGCGTTGGAACAGCGTGCTTTATTGGTTATCCCTTTAGATAACGAATAAACCTCTGGAACAACACATTACAACAAATAAAGGAATATTTGATGGGAATGCCCGCAGCAACGCTTACATGCATGCATCTTTGTCCTAAAACCAATCCCGGTCCTGTACCTCATGTTGGCGGTCCTATTGTAATGGGGTCTGGCAATGTTCTTATTGGTTCATTACCCGCAGCACGTAAAGGTGACAAGTTAATTTGTGTTGGGCCGCCTGATACGATTAATGCAGGTTCAAGTTCGGTATTGATTAATGGCAAACCCGCAGCCCGAATGGGAGATGGTACCGCTCATGGTGGGAAGATTATTGTAGGTAATCCTACAGTGATGATTGGCTAGAAAGAACAAGGATCGTGGTAAATGAATTTGATTGAGAGTTTTAATCTTCTGCTGGCGCAACGGCAAGTAATGTTGTCGTCGTTTCAGTGTATGCCAAAAAACATTGAAGATAATACTCAATCGTTAATGGTCATTTTAAAGATGATCCAGCAAAAAAAAGATCCTAATTGGCCGTTACTCAGTGCCAATACTCAGGAGCAAATTGTTGATGCTTTTGAAACTGATGTGCAGTTTAGCCCAACTGACAAGGTAGTCATTTTATCTCTGTTGTTACAACTGCACTACAAGGCTCAGCCTACAGCGCAATCACATATCGTTGAGGCATTATTTGCCAGTAGTCTTGTTGATGCTAGCCAATATAGCCCTGCATTTGCATTAATGGCCAGCCAACTTCAATTTGATAAGGTCAGTTTTACTGCAAGCAATAAGACTCCTGAGCAAATTCAGCAATATATCTTGTTGTGCATCTATCGTGGTAAACGCTTAAAGCGTAACGATGGCATTAATTCACTGAACATCCCTCGGTCGTCACTGACGTCTTTATACATTGAAATGCTGATGTCTAGCATTAATGAACCGATAGAACTCTATGGCTTATTCAGTCAATTAGATTATTGCCACAGTGCTCTTTTTGAAGTGTTTATTATTTCATTAGACGAAGCCATATTAACCAAAGTGTTCAATTTAATGAGTCAGAATGTTGATTTGACATTAAGGGTCATCGAGCTAATGGGATATTCAGGTTTTAGTAAATTTGTGCCTTTTTTAGCTCGAGCTATGCAGCAACCAAATCAAACTTTAGTGGCTTTTAGCGCATTGAGAACTATTTTAGGCCCCGAGTTAGATCAATCGGTCCCTTATCAATGGCAGTTTGAGGAAGATGAAGCCGAACGTTGTGAATATTTACAATTTTACAGTGCTAAATTATTGCATCGTTGGATGCTATTAGCCCTTAAAATGCCTGAAGTTAGATTGATTAATGGTATTGAAGTCAATCCTGCTAGTATCGATAAAATCATTCGTTACTCTAGTCCTGTTCACCAACGAATCGCTTATTTACACAAGCTTAGGCTCAATAATGTGGTCAATCACAGCCCACAACGAGTGAAAGTCGCCTTATGATTATGCATGCAGAGACCATTGAAATCGTTGTGGGGACCTATCAAAATCCACTACAGTTGCTCAACCTACCTTTATCTGAGGCGGTTGATTTTGAGTATCAATTTGATGGTCAACACATCGCTGCGGTAATGGCTCAAGGCCTGGCTACTGAGTCTCAATTAAGCCGTATCATTGATATGTTACACAAGTTGCCGATCCATGACGAAGCTCAGTGGCAGCCTTACCGAACTCAGCCGATTTTTTGGATTTTACCTCATTTAGAAAAACAACAACTTGTGGATTGGGTAAGTCGTTTACATGCACTTTTCCCACATTGCTTTGAACATCCTCATAGCCGATTTTTTCCTATGGGAAGTGCTGGTTTTTTCTCTGCATTGAGCGCATTAAAGGCATTACCAGTCGATAGTCAAAGTGCGATATTTATTGCTGTAGACAGCCTGTATTTTGCGCTTTCAGATTTGCAAAATGAGCAAGAGCTGATTACCCAGCAACAAGATAGCGGTCGTTGTCCTGCTGAAGCGGTCATCATGGCCAACATCAATGTTGCAACTGATGGTATGCACGTTTTGGATTTATTCCAAGAGTCATGTAGCTTGGTTCAACAAACTCAGGCCATAAAAACCTTATTTAACCGAGCTTGCCAAGTCGATGATATTGATCAACTGTCGCAGCTTTATTTACCCGGTAACCATTCGACAGTGACAGACAATTGGCTTAATGCTTACGAGCAATTAGCGGGCAAAATTAATCAAGACACACAAATTACCCAATCCAGCTATTTTACTGGCGACATAGGTTGCGTGGTAGGATTATATAACTTTTTACACATCTATAATCGCTATCAACAACAGACAGTTACAGGAATAAGTTTACAACTTGAAGTGTCTCAACAACTTCATCTTGGTGTGGCAATGTACTCATGGATAGAGAAGGCATAAACGAACATGGCGGTCAGTAATTTCTATTTTAAAGGTCATAACCGTTACATTGTTATCGCGCCTGCCAGCGCGTCAACCCCTGCTGGGTTTCAATTATCTACGTTTGAACAAAATAATAATATTAGTACCATTATTAATGAAATCTCGCCTCATTTAGTCCGCGACCGTAATGCTTTAATTCATGCCAGAAGTTTGGTGATGAACGCCGGCGTAAACGTGACTTTATCTGCCAGAGATATTACTCATAAACTCAGTGACATTATTGGGCGTAATTTACTCCGAGTGTATCTCGAAATGCCCAAACAACAGATTCAATCCTCAACAGAAATCGCTAGCGTTGGGGCGAGTTCGACGAATAAAAAATCCCCCAAAGCCAGCAAGGGTAAACAAACTTCTGCATCAGTTCAGTCTGGTACTGTGACCAATCATTCTCCGACGGAAGTGAGCATCGATAAACAAGAGTGCCGCAGCGATCCGGTTTCGATGCTAAGTGGCGAAGAAATTTTACCGTTAGTCGACTTTGAGCTTAATGGTTTAATGCCGCTAACATGGCGCCGTTTGTATCGTTCGAGTAAAGTTGGTACTAACGTTGGTATGGGGTACGGCTGGCGTCATAACTTTTGTGTACAGCTAGAACATCAATATCAAGCACCTGCGAAAGTCGGGCCTAAAAAACCTGGTAAATATTGGTTTGAATTAACCGATGATGAAGGCCGAGTGCATGTTTTTGATTCGGTCAAACGTGGCCAGACCAGCATCCAACTTTCAACAGGTTGGTCGTTAGTTCATCAAGCCGATGGTCGTCAAGTACTCATCAAGCCAGATGACAGTCATTGGGCTTTTGTAAAGCAACAGGTTGCAGGCAAAGATGTTTGGCAATTAGAAAGCATTAGTAATCATCAAGGCCAATATTTTCAGCTGTATTATGATCATCAAGGCCGTTTAACCCAAATAACCACAGGCCCAAAACGTGGCGTATTGTTATTTTATAATGCACAGAGCAACTTATTAAAAGTGGCTTCGTACATGTTAGATAACCAAGGTAACAAACAAGTTCATCAAAATTTGTTAGCCAGTTATCAATATGACGACGCTCAAGCACTTATTGCCGCCACTGACATTAATGGCCGAGTAGAGCGCTACAGTTATGTCAAGGTCAAGTCAGCCGACATCACATCTGACAGTGATCATCAATATAACCCTAAAAGTACCACTCATTTATTGCAGCGCCGAACACGCGCATCTGGCTTTAGCCATCACTTTGCATGGGACGGACAAGATCACCAAGCCAAGTGCATTGAGCAATGGGGTGATGATGATATCTATCATTATCATTTTGAATATACAGCACTCGTTCACGGCGTAAAAAGCCGTTGTACTGACTCTTTAGGTCATAGCGAAACTTTTATTCACAATACACAAGGGCTGTTGACTGAACACCACAACCCGAATGGCAGCATAATACGTCATCAATATGATGCAGTTGGTCGTAAAGTGGCCACCATTGATGCCTGTGATAATAAAATACAATATAACTATAACCATCAAGGACAGTTACTGGCTGTTATTCAAGCCGATGGCGGCACTACGCGGTTTGAATATAATCGTTTAGGTCAAAGAATTGTCACCCGAGATGCCATCGGCCGAACAGCTAAAAGACATTATGATGCCACTGGGCGATTACTGTCTGAAACAGGTTTTGATGGTCGTCCAAGTCATTATCAATACAATGATGCTGGGCAGTTAACCCAAAAAATCGATGTTAATGGTGTAACACATCGCTACCATTGGGACCACGACGGTGAATTACTTGCTACACAAGTCGGTGATGCGCTCACCCGTTTTAGCCATGACAGACTGGGGCGTGTTAATGCCACTATTAATCCCCAAGGCTTAGTCACTGAATTTATTCGTGACAATAAAGGTCAGATTATCGAAAGTAAATCCTATCCACAAGATAAACAAGATAAACAAGATAATCAAGACATGCCTGAAGAAGCCATTAGTCATTATTATCAGTATGATGATGCCGGACGCATTATTCGCCAGCGTCAACAGGCTGATGTGGCAGGCGATCACGAACTTAGTAACGATAGCGAGTACATTGAAAACATTATCGACTATGACGGTTTAGCCCAACCGCGCCAGCAAACGTTTGCTGATGGCAGTTGGCTGAAGTTTTTTTACGATAAAGAACGTAACTTAAATCGCATCGAGCGCAGTGACGGGGCGCAATACCGTATTGAATACACGCCAACAGAGCAACCTAGAACATTAATTGGTTTTGATGGCCGCGAGCAACATTATCAATATGACGCAAATGACAAATTAGTTGCCGTGAACGACAGTGATATTCGATTTGTTGAGCTCAAACGTGATGCCATGGGGCGAATTTGTCAGCAAAGTAGCCATGTCAAACTTGAGCCAAGTGCCACATCAGCGCTACTGAATACTCAGAACTTTTATCAATATAATCCTATAGGGCAAATCACTCGTGCCCATAACCAACATCGTACTGTGCAGCAACATCTTGACCCACAAGGGCGTATAAATCGGGTATTGCAAAGCCAGTGGCAACTTGACTATCAATATGATGACTCAGGTAACCGCAGTGGCCTAACCTTGCCAGACGGGCAACACATTGACTATCAATACAATAAAAACTGTCAATTAAGCGGCATTAGCTTTACAGGCAATGGCTCATCGAAGCCGTGTGTACAGCTGGCTCATTATCACTATCTGTCATCAGGATTATTGCACAAAACAATTCAGGGTAATCAACTTGAACTCAGTCATGCCTATGATAGCCATTCAAGATTAATTGAGCAGACATGGCGACATACACAAAAAGAGACTCGATTATTTGAATCAAGACGTTATCAATACGATAAACAGCATCAATTACAACGCTGCGAAAGTAAGCTGGGCAACGATAGTGCTGTGAATGGTCAATCTTTTGATCATATTAACCACAAGCTAGAGGTTAAACAGTTTAGCTATAACAAAATAAGCCAGTTAATCAGTAATAGTGATACAGGCGTGTCTGGCGAAAACGCAAATATTGCTGACAATGCATCTAATGCTCGTCAGCAATACCAATGGGATGCTTTTGGTAACCCATTACAGGCTATTCGTGCTAGTGATATTCATAGCCATACCCATACCCAAGATATAAGTAGTAATCATGTTAGTGCTAATGAAACGGCTAGCAGTCAATCAGCTGAAACAGTAAGACCGAATAAGAACCTTAATGATGTGGTGGTTAACAACGACCGCTTAATGAGCATGGCTGGGGTCGATTACCGTTATGATGCCAGTGGCAACCAAATCAGCCAAGTAGGTACTGGCGATAAACAACAGCGCAGTTTTAATGGCTTAAACCAACTGGTGCAAATCAACGTTAATGGCAAGCTGACGCAATACGAATATGATGCCTTAGGCCGTCGCAGTGCAAAAATCACCGAACTTGGTCGCACCGACTTTATTTGGGACAATCATCAACTTATTGGCGAATACACCTTAGGTGAATACACCTGGTATATCTATCAGCCCGACACTTTTACACCTGTAGCACTGATTAAAGCAGGGCAGGTTTATTATTATCACCTAGACCAACTAGGCACACCGATTTGCTTAACGGATGAAAATGCTAAAATCGTCTGGCACAGCCAACAAGACGTGTTTGGTCAGACAATTGAAAGAACATCTATTAAACATAGAGACATTGAATATACAGATTGTAAAGATGCAGCCAAGCAAGACAAGATAACTAACCCAATCCGTTTTCAAGGCCAATACTTTGATGACGAATCAGGGTTACACTACAACCGCTTTCGGTACTACAGCCCTGGGCAAGCACGATTCATCCATCAAGACCCTATTGGTTTAGTCGGCGGGATAAACCATTATCAATATGCGCCTAACCATGTCAACTGGGTGGATCCGTTTGGGCTGATTTGTAAAGAGCATAGTTGGAATGTATTCCAGAAAAATACAAGAGGGCATTTTAAGAGTAGTAGTGAAGCAGCTGAAAGTTATAGAAAAGTAAAGGAAGTCGAGGCTATGGATAAGATAAATCGCCCTGATCCATTAACTTATTTACCAGAGTCGTATATTAATGCTCATATTCAACAATTTGCAATTGAAGGTGCCGGTTTTATAGCGATTCAAGGATGGATGGAAAACCCTGATTATCCAAATCTACCGCCTAGAAAGTTTGGAGGACTTCGCTCTGAAATGGATGTAATTATTCAAAAGTATCAAGCATCAGGTGGGGATTGGACTATATTACGAGACGAGCTTAGCTTAGGTGAAGGGGTTGACCTTTCCAAAGATGAAATTGCTTATTTAGTAATAGAGCCTGGCGATTCAAGAATTTCATACGACATGCCAACAGGTAGAGAAGCTGGTGCTTATAAGAATGAATGGGTTCCTGGGGGAAAAACTAAAGGAGGTATTACCGAAGCAGCTTTAGTAAACTCTGAAAAAATATTCCATAATAATGATATTAATGAACTTTCCAAACAATTCAAAGGTTCTAAAAAAATAAAATGATAAATAATAATTTTCAAAAAGCTATAGAAAGTGGAAGTGTGCAAGATTTTTTTAGGGGCAGAGGTTCATATTTTATACCAAGCCCTGATTATGATGGACATGTGCATGGTGCTCAAATGGGAGGTGCAGCAAGGGTTTACGCAGAAGAATCAAGAGAACACTCAAAAGAATTTGATAAGTTTTTTTTAGAATTTTTAGATAGTTTGGAAGTATCTGAAGATGATCTTAACCATTTACTTGCTAACTTATCTTCGTATTGCGCTCAAAAAAGCAGGGGAGGCTTTACTTATAGTTTTCTTTTTGAAAATCAAAATGGGCCTGAATGGAATTCTGTAAATCGTTATCTCAATGAAGTATCTAAATCATCATTTTTTGGAAATGTTAAATCACAAATTGCAAGGCATGCTAATTTTATTAATAAAAAGGGATATAAATTCCTCTCGTATATTTTTGAAACTTTATAAAAATATAGGCATGTTCTGTGTGGGCTTTTTGACGATGAAAACATCTCGTGGAAATGTAATTATATCTCTAAATTATCAAAAATTAATTCCCAAAAAATTAAAAAAGTTACATATTCTATCTATTACTTAAATCAATAATGACAAGGATAATACGATGTCATCAATAAAAATAACTCAAGCTGTCGGGCTGGGTGGAGCTAACAATCTAAACGATGTAAAAACAGTTCAAAGCGGTTTAAATAAACTGCTTAAATTCATTCCTCCTACAAAATCATTAATTGTTGATGGCCGTTTAGGCTCTAGGCCTGAAAACTCTAAAACTGTTGCAGCGATTAGATTATTTCAAAGCAAAGTACTTAATATGGTACGTCCAGATGGCAAAATTGACGCTAATGGTCGAACTCATCGAAAGATGAATGAAAAACTGTTGAGTGTAGCCGTACTTCCTAATGTAAATACCTCTTTAAAAATGCCTGTAACTAATGCTTTTTGGATGAAAACAGCTGTTAATGAGGTGGGTGAATCCGAAGTTGCAGGTACTAAAGCAAACCCTAAAATTTTAGAATATTTTAAAGCTTCTAAGTTTTGGGGAAGTGATGACAGTGGTGGTCAAAATGCCTGGTGTGGCTCTTTTGTTGCTTGGGTGATGAAACAAAATAATATTGAACCTGTAAAAAATGCTTTTAGAGCCAAATCGTGGATTGATTTTGGTAAACCAATAACTCAACCTGTTTACGGTGCTATAGGCATCAAATCAAGACAAGGGGGCGGGCATGTTGCTTTTGTAGTAGGGCAAAGCGTTGATGGTCATTATTTATTTATGCTCGGAGGTAATCAAAGTAATAGTGTGAAAGTTTCTAAGTATAAAAAAGAGGTGTGGGATGCTTTTGTTGTTCCTTCTAACTTTGACTCATCATCTTCCAGTTTACCTGTTTATACTCAAAAGTCATCGATTGCAGGAAGTGAAGCATAATGAAAAATATCATAGTTCTCCTATTCTTGTTAGTAGGTGTTATCCATTCAGCGCTCGCTCAAAACGAAGCCTCATCAGAATTAAACGGCTTTATACAAGCTATAAAAAATGTACATTATCTTGCTAAATTAAAAGTCACTAAAGTGGAAGTAACGGCTCAGAATGATGGATTAGAAAAGCAGGTTTTTTTTGCTGAAGTCCTCGATACTTATAAAGGTGAATCTCACAAAAACATAAACTATGAAATGCTTGTCGAGCAAGGTGAAGATGTCGTTTTTAATTCGACTCCAGTTTATGTCGCGCTGTGTTTAGATAGTGCTGGGAATTACTACTGGCCGGGTACTGGCTCTGAATTCAAACCTTCAACAGCGATCGATGTATGGTTAGCTGAAAATAAAGAAAAGTTGATGGGTATTGTTTCTGTAGCAGATTGGTGTAAGTAGTATTATTTCAAAAATTAGACTGTTAAGTTTTAATAAAAATCACGGACAAATAATGAATAAAATTAACACGGATGTAAATTACAAAACGATTGCAGGTAATGCTCGCTTAGTTATGCTAGGTGAGTCTAATCACAACACCGCTGGATATAAATATGAAGCGATTAAAGCGATCAAACAATTAAAAGCAGCTGGCTTTACCCATTTTGCTATAGAGATGTTACCACAATCAATGAAGGAGCAAGTGGCATTCTATCAACGTACAGGTAAGGGATTTGAAGTTATTCAGCGTTACTTTAATGATAATTGGGCATGGGGATATTTAGTTCCTCATGCATACGGTGAACTTGTTAAAGCAGCAAGAACAGCAGGTTTGAAAATAGTCGCTTTGGACATGACATTAGATCAAATGGCAAGTCTTGATGCAGCTTGCTCGTCTGACAATGCCGAGGCGGGTATTTGTAAAGATACTCATAGCAAACGCAATGATAGCTGGACAAATAATATTGTGAGTATCATAAAAGAATCGACTCAACATCGTGTACTGGCTTTCATGCATCGGTGGCATGCTGTTGAAGCTGCATCTTATCAAGAAGGTATTGATACTTTAATCCAAAAGCAAGGGATACATAATGTTGTCTTTGTAGACTTTATTGGAGGTATGTTGTGTCTAACCGAAAATGATTGCAGAGAAGGCTCTGCTGAAGATACTCCGCTTAAGCAGCAATACTTTTACCGTGAAGGGTTTCCCTATAAGTCAGCTATCAAGTCTTTTCAGGTTCATATTCCTGAAAAACGGGTCAATTCAGATGGTGAGTTGCAATGGTAAGGATAAGTCTTTTTATATTGTTAGTTTTAAACTCAATTTGCCACTATGTGCAAGCAAATAGTTTATGGCATGCAATCGATATTAACGATCCAAACTTAACAGTAGAACAGGCTGCACAACAATGTGCAAAAAGTTCAATGTTTGCACCATATAGTCTAGAAGAGTGGTGTGAAAAAGCTTATTCGATGGGAAGTTGGAAATCACTTCTTTACATTGGATACTATACAGGTGATGGGACTCGTTATGTCAATGAAGCAAAAAAAAATGCACAAGCCGATGATGTTGAAGCTATCAAAATATTAGCTTGGATTTATAGTAATGGGTCTTTTGTTGAAAGGGATCTTAGTCAGTCGATTAAGCTTTATAATGATTACTTGAATCATAAAAAAAATAAATCACTGACAAAACATCAATTAGTTTCAGTTCATAAAGCCCTGTATAACATATACAAAGAATTGGAATTTTGGCAAGACGCTTCAAAAAGTTTGCAGTATATTATCAATAATGATGATAATGGCATTGAGAAAAATTTTTTTCGAGAAGAGATGGTTTATATTCGCGAGAGATTATCGAAATAATATCAACCGTCATGATATTCCGAACTCAAGCAAACAAGTACAACCTTATATAGATGTTGTAAATTACCTTTAAGTAACAAAAAAGCGCCTTTCGGCGCTTTTTTCTGTTTGGTTAATCAGATGATTAACGCTTATCAACGCTCACAAAATCACGCGCAGACTCACCAGTGTATAACTGACGAGGACGGCTGATTTTATGGCCTGGTTGATCTAACATTTCTTTCCAATGTGAAATCCAACCAACAGTACGAGACAATGCAAATAGCACTGTGAACATATCGTTAGGGATACCAATGGCTTTCATGATGATACCAGAGTAGAAATCAACGTTCGGGTATAGCTTCTTAGAGATGAAGTACTCATCTTCAAGAGCGATACGCTCAAGTTCCATTGCCACGTCTAATAATGGATCAACCACTTTCAGTTCTTTAAGCACTTCATGACAGGTTTCACGCATCACTTTAGCGCGAGGGTCGAAGTTCTTATAAACACGATGGCCAAAGCCCATTAGACGGAATGGATCGTTTTTGTCTTTCGCTTTCTCGATAAACTCAGGAATACGATCAACGCTGCCGATTTCTTCTAACATTTCTAAGCAGGCTTCGTTAGCACCACCATGAGCTGGGCCCCACAACGAAGCAATACCCGCTGCAATACATGCAAATGGATTAGCGCCTGAAGAACCGGCTAAACGAACAGTAGATGTAGATGCATTTTGCTCGTGATCAGCATGTAATACAAAAATACGGTCCATCGCTTTTTCAACAACTGGGTTGACTTTGTACTCTTCACAAGGAGTAGCAAACATCATCGACAAGAAGTTACCTGCGTAACTTAAATCGTTACGTGGGTAAACAAAAGGTTGCCCCATTGAGTACTTGTAGCACATCGCTGCGATTGTCGGCATTTTCGACACTAAGCGGTAAGCTGCAATTTCACGATGCTTTGGGATTGTTAACATCAAGAGAATCTTGATAGAAAGCAGATAATGCACCCGTTACACCACATAGCATTGCCATTGGGTGTGCGTCACGGCGGAAACCTCTGAAAAAGAATGCAATTTGCTCGTGAACCATAGTGTGTTCTTTCACTGTGGAAACAAATTGTTCGTAATCAGCTTTAGACGGTAATTCACCATACAATAGCAAGTAGCATAAATCTAAGTATGTCGATTCAGTAGCAAGTTGGTCAATTGGATAACCACGATGCAACAAGATACCTTGCTCACCGTCGATATAAGTAATTGCTGACTCACAAGATGCAGTAGCTAAAAATCCTGGATCGAAGGTGAAATACCCTTTTTTTCCAAGTGTACTGATGTCGATAACGTCAAAACCTTCAGTACCTTTCTTAATAGGTAGGTCGATTGAATCGTTTCCTGGTAACTCTAATTTGGCTATATTATCAGCCATACCCCGTTCTCCTTACTTCATTCTTCTATATGAGTGCGGCATGTTAAGCGGTCATTACTTTACAGTGGATCGGGATCACAGATCAATTTAAATAAGCGTTTAAATTCGTTAGACCAAGGT
This sequence comes from Shewanella vesiculosa, assembly GCF_021560015.1. Classification (NCBI taxonomy): domain Bacteria; kingdom Pseudomonadati; phylum Pseudomonadota; class Gammaproteobacteria; order Alteromonadales; family Shewanellaceae; genus Shewanella; species Shewanella vesiculosa. The sequence goes on from NZ_CP073588.1 coordinate 703,842, forward strand.
ATATGTCTGCTGTAAACCGCTCTAGGCTTGAATTAAATTAAAAAAACAGTAAAAAAACTTATTTTGCATAATGTGATGTTTGTATTTGACAATTCCCGCGAGTATACTTGCCTGCGTCCCTAAGGGAGACTAACGTCACAGTTTAGAAACGATTAATTTACGCACTAAATAGTGGTTTCTCAACTGATTAGATGTTTTAGAGTGATCTGTTATTTGTTTTAAAACGTAAGCTAAGTGTTAGCGTTAGTGGTTAAACAAATAACAGATATATAACAAAAATAATGCTCGACGGAGCTGAGTGAGCAGAACGTGAAAAAGCAAAGACCTGTCCATCTAGACCTGCAGACGATTCGCTTTCCTGCAACAGCGATCGCGTCAATCCTACACCGTGTTTCCGGTGTTATCATGCTATTTGCTATTGGTATTCTTCTATGGTTGTTAAATTCGACTTTAACATCAGCAGAAGGGTTCGCTAGCGTACAATCCTTGTTCGATGGTTTCGTGATGAAGTTCATCCTTTGGGGCATTCTAACCGCGTTAGGTTATCACTTGTTAGGTGGCATTCGTCATCTGATTATGGATACTGGTCGCTGGGAAGAGTTAGCTTCGGGTACAGCATCAGCTAAAGCTACGTTTGCTTTAGCAGCGGTTCTATCAATCATAGCGGGGATTTGGGTATGGTAACAAATGCAGCAAGTTTTGGACGTAGTGGTGTTCATGACTATATTCTATTACGCGCAAGTGCAGTGATCCTCGCTTGTTATACTATTTTCTTAGTAGGTTTTATCGCGTGTAGTGCCCCGTTAACTTTCGAAATTTGGAGTGGCTTATTCAGTTCACTTCCAATGAAAGTCTTTACTCTTATAACGTTGGTTGCTTTGCTTATCCATGCTTGGATTGGTGTATGGCAAGTGTTGACTGATTATGTCAAAAATACAGCGTTGCGTGGTGTACTACAGTTTACTTTTGTTGTTATCGCATTGAGTTATTTAGCTTCAGGCATAGTAATAGTGTGGGGTGTTTAAGTGAGTATTCCAGTACGCGAATTTGATGCAATTGTGATCGGCGCCGGTGGCGCAGGTATGCGAGCAGCATTACAGATTTCTAAAGAAGGTAAGAGCTGCGCGCTGTTATCTAAAGTATTCCCTACTCGTTCACATACCGTTTCTGCTCAAGGTGGTATCACCGTAGCATTAGGTAATGCACACGAAGATCATTGGGAACAACACATGTATGACACGGTTAAAGGTTCCGATTTTATCGGAGACCAAGAAGCCATTGAATTTATGTGTAAAACAGGTCCTGAAGCCATCATCGAACTTGAGCAAATGGGTTTACCTTTCTCTCGTTTTGAAAACGGCACCATTTACCAACGTCCGTTTGGTGGTCAGTCTAGAAACTTTGGTGGTGAGCAAGCCGCTCGAACTGCCGCTGCTGCTGACCGAACAGGCCATGCACTGCTTCATTGTTTATATCAACAAAACGTTAAACATAAAACTGACGTTTATTCTGAGTGGTATGCCTTAGATTTGGTTAAAAATGAAGATGACGTTGTTGTCGGTTGTACTGCGATTGAAATCGAAACCGGTGATATTGTTTATTTCAAAGCCAAAGCCACTATTTTAGCCACCGGCGGTGCAGGGCGTATTTACGCGTCTACCACCAATGCTCATATCAATACCGGTGACGGCGTTGGTATTGCAGCTCGCGCTGGTGTTCAGTTACAAGATATGGAAATGTGGCAGTTCCACCCTACGGGTATTGCTGGTGCAGGCACATTGGTGACTGAGGGTTGTCGTGGTGAAGGTGGATATCTTTTAAATAAAGATGGCGAACGTTTCATGGAACGCTATGCTCCTAATGCGAAAGATTTGGCATCTCGTGACGTGGTAGCACGTTCAATGATGACTGAAATTCGTGAAGGTCGTGGTTTAGACGGTCCATTAGGTCCGCATTTGTTGCTTAAACTTGATCATTTAGGTAAAGAAACTCTTGAAGCACGTCTTCCTGGTGTATGTGAATTATCCCGTACTTTTGCCCACATTGATCCAGCTGATGGTCCAATTCCTGTGATCCCGACTTGTCATTATATGATGGGCGGTTTACCGACTAAAGTGAGTGGACAAGTTATTCGCCAGAATAACGATGGCACCGAGCAAGATGTATTAGGTTTGTTTGCTGTGGGTGAGATTGCCTGTGTATCAGTACATGGTGCAAACCGTTTAGGTGGTAACTCACTACTTGATTTAGTGGTGTTTGGACGTGCTGCTGGTCAGCATTTAGGTAAAGCGTTAGACGAAACGCCTGAGCCTAAAGCGGCGACAGACGAAGAAATAAGTGCATCACTTACACGTCTTAATCGTTGGGAAAGCAACAAAGACGGTGAAGATCCTTCGGTTATCCGTAAAGACCTTCAATTGTGCATGCAGTTAAATTTCTCTGTTTTCCGCAGTGGCGAAGCCATGGCAGAAGGTTTAGAACAGCTTCAAGCAATTCAAAAGCGTCTTGAAAACGCCAAGTTATCTGATAATTCAACAGAATTTAACACTCAACGTATTGAGTGCTTAGAATTAGACAACTTGATGGCCACCGCGCTGGCAACGGCTTATGCAGCTAACTTCCGTACTGAAAGCCGTGGTGCGCATTCTCGTGAAGATTATTTAGATCGTGATGATGACAATTGGTTATGTCATAGCATATTTGACCCAGTAACTACTGCTATGAGTAAACGTGATGTCAACATGACACCTAAATTGCGCGATGCGTTTCCACCAGTAAAACGTACCTATTAGGCAGGAGTTGCAAAAGATGAAATTAACATTTGCATTGTATCGTTATAATCCTGATGTAGATACCAAGCCTTATATGAAGGATTACACCCTAGAAGTGCCAGATGGCTCTGATATGATGGTGTTAGATGCGTTAATTAAACTGAAAGAACAAGACCCAACGCTTGCGTTCCGTCGTTCATGCCGTGAAGGTGTGTGTGGTTCTGACGGTGTTAACATGAATGGTAAAAATGGATTGGCGTGTATTACACCAATTTCAACCTTTAAAGGGAAGAAAATTGAAGTCCGTCCATTACCAGGCATGCCAGTAGTTCGAGATTTAGTCGTCGACTTGACTCAGTTCTACAAGCAATATGAAAAGATTAAGCCTTTCCTGATTAATGATGAAAAGGCACCTGTTCGCGAACATTTACAATCACCTGAAGAGCGTGCTCATTTAGATGGTTTATACGAATGTATTTTGTGCGCATGTTGTTCAACTGCTTGTCCATCATTCTGGTGGAATCCTGATAAATTTATCGGACCAAGTGGCTTATTACATGCTTATCGTTTCTTAATTGACAGCCGCGACACGGCAACTGAAGAGCGTTTATCTGATCTAGATGATGCGTACAGTGTGTTCCGTTGTCATGGCATCATGAACTGTGTTGATGTTTGTCCTAAAGGATTAAACCCAACGAAAGCGATTGGTCATATTAAGTCGATGCTGCTAAAGCGGGCAGTTTAATGCACCAAGAAGAGCAAAATAGTCTGACTTATTAGCTCTATTAAGAGTCATCTCCAATAACGGGGATGGCTCTTTTGTGTGTTTATGCAATACCTCCTGAAATTAGGTTTTTTAAGATAGTTTCAGTCTACGTGTGATGTAACTTATGTTACTCACTGTTATGTTTATGGCTAGCACGTGTATCAAGTTTGAAAGGAATAACAATGCACCAAGGCATCATGAAAGCTTGGCTCGAGTCGTCGTATTTAAGTGGTTCGAACTCGACCTACGTAGAAGAGATGTATGAAGCCTATCAAGAAGATCCGCAATCAGTTACTGCTGATTGGCAGCTTGTTTTTGATAATCTCCCTCCCGTTAACGGTGCTTCAGTAGACGTACCCGAAACAGCCCACTCTAAAGTCCGTGACTATTTCCGTAGCTTAGCCCTAGAAGGTCGTTTTAAAAACGCAAACAGCGTAACCGATCCAGAGCTAGACGCGAAGCAAGTTAAAGTCCTGCAATTGATCAATGCCCATCGTTTCCGTGGCCATCAAAATGCCAATTTAGATCCATTAGGATTGTGGAAGCGTGAGGTTGTTCAGGAGTTAGATCCTGCTTATCACGGCTTAACTGTAGAAGACATGCAGCGTCAGTTTAATACTGGTTCATTCGCCCTCGGCGGTGAAACCATGAAGCTTGCTGATATTATTCATGCATTAAAGAGCACCTACTGTGGCTCTATTGGTGCTGAATACATGCATATTACTGATACCGATGAAAAACGTTGGATCCAACAACGTCTTGAACCGACATTAGGTAAAGCCCAATACGGTAACGATGTTAAAAAGCGTATTCTTGAAGGGTTGAATGCTGCAGAAGGTATCGAAAAATACCTTGGTGCTAAATTCCCTGGAGCTAAACGTTTCTCCTTAGAAGGTGGTGATTCGCTCGTTCCTATGATGCGTGAAATCATTTACCGTGCCGGTGAAGCGGGTACCAAAGAAATCGTTGTTGGCATGGCTCACCGTGGTCGTTTAAACTTGCTTATTAACGTGTTAGGTAAACGTCCTGCTGAATTGTTTGACGAATTTGCTGGTAAACACGCTGATACCCATGGTTCAGGTGATGTTAAATATCATCAGGGTTTCTCATCAGATTTTGAAACGCCAGGTGGTAATGTCCATTTAGCGTTAGCCTTTAACCCATCTCACTTAGAGATCGTTAATCCAGTGGTTATTGGTTCAGTTCGCGCTCGTCAAGATCGTCGCGGTTGTAAAGATGGCCTGCAAGTGATGCCAATTACTATTCATGGTGACTCTGCTATAACGGGTCAAGGCATTGTGCAAGAGACGTTTAACATGTCTCAAACACGTGGTTTTACCATTGGTGGTAGCATTCGGATTGTGGTCAATAACCAAGTTGGTTTTACCACATCTAACCATGCCGACACTCGTTCAACCGAATATTGTACTGATATCGCTAAGATGGTTCAGGCGCCAATTTTCCATGTCAACTCTGACGATCCAGAAGCGGTGGCGTTTATTTCGCAACTTGCAGTTGATTATCGTAATGAGTTTAAACGCGATGTGGTTATTGATTTAGTGTGTTATCGCCGTCATGGCCATAACGAAGCTGATGAGCCTAGTGCTACACAGCCGCTAATGTACGCTAAAATCAAAAAACATCCAACGCCACGTAAAATCTATGCAGATAAGTTAATCGCTGAAAATAGTATTCCAGCCGATGAAGTGACTGGTTTGATTAATCATTATCGTGATGCATTAGATGCTGGTGATTGTGTTGTTAAAGAGTGGCGTCCAATGACGCTTCATACGGTTGATTGGACACCTTATCTCAATCGTGAATGGGATGAAGATTATGCCGGTGCGATGTCGATGGACCGTCTACAAAACTTAGCCAATAAGTTAGTCGATATTCCTGATAATCATCCGCTTCAATCTCGCGTTGCCAAAATTTATGGCGACAGAACTGCGATGGCAAAAGGCGAGAAGTTACTTGATTGGGGTTTCGCAGAAACGCTAGCTTATGCTTCTATCCTTGAAGACAACAAGCGTGTGCGGATTACTGGTCAAGACTCTGGTCGTGGCACATTCTTCCATCGTCATGCGGTATTGCACAGCCAAAAAGACGGCACTACCTATTTACCTTTGCGTAATGTGGCAGATGAGCAAGGGCCAATTGATATTATTGACTCGGTATTGTCTGAAGCTTCAGTGTTGGCATTTGAATACGGTTACGCCACAGCAGAACCAGGTGGTTTAACCATTTGGGAAGCGCAGTTTGGCGATTTCGTTAACTGTGCCCAAGTGGTAATTGATCAATTCTTATCGTCTGGTGAGCAAAAATGGGGCCGTTTATGTGGTCTCACTATGCTGCTACCTCATGGTTACGAAGGTCAAGGCCCTGAGCATTCAAGTGCCCGTTTAGAGCGCTTCTTGCAACTATGTGCTAACCACAATATGCAAGTGTGTGTGCCATCAACTCCGGCGCAAGTTTATCACATGCTGCGTCGCCAAGTTGTTCGTCCGATGCGTCGTCCATTAGTGGTAATGTCGCCTAAATCTTTATTGCGTCATCCATTAGCTGTGTCTAGCTTAGAAGAGCTTGCTGAAGGTACTTTCCAAAATATCATCGGTGAGGTTGATACCTTAGACGCAAGTAAAGTTGACCGTGTTGTATTCTGTAGTGGCAAGGTGTATTTCGAGTTACTTGAAAAACGTCGCAAAGAGAATGTCACTAACGTTGCCATCGTGCGTGTTGAGCAGTTGTATCCGTTCCCTGATGTGGAACTTCGTGCAGCATTAGAAACTTATCAACATGTTACTGATTTTGTTTGGTGTCAGGAAGAACCGCAAAACCAAGGTGCATGGTACTGTAGTCAGCATCATTTCTGGGCTAATATTCCTGCAGGTGGTCAATTAACTTATGCCGGTCGTGAAGCGTCTGCTGCACCAGCATGTGGTTATCCTGGCTTGCACGTACAGCAGCAAGAATCATTAGTTAATAGCGCATTAAAACTGTCGTAATAGATAATTTATATAAGGGAAGCTTTCCATGAGTATCGAAATTAAGGTACCCGTATTACCAGAATCTGTTGCTGATGCAACTATTGCTACTTGGCATGTTAAACCTGGTGAGCAGGTGACTCGTGATCAAAACTTAGTTGATATCGAGACTGATAAAGTTGTTTTAGAAGTGGTTGCACCTGAAGACGGTTCAATCTCTGAATTGTTATTCCAAGAAGGTGACACCGTTTTAGGCGAGCAAGTGATTGCTAATTTTGTCGCTGGTGCAGTTTCTGGCCAAGAAGTGACTAAAGCTGAAGCGTCAGCGCCTTCTGCTGCGGCATCTACCGAAGCGGCTACTGATGAATCTAACGATGCATTGAGTCCTTCAGTACGTCGTGTGATTGCAGAGCACAATCTTGATGCCAGCAAAATTAAAGGTTCTGGTGTTGGCGGACGTGTGACTAAGGATGATGTTGATGCATTTCTAAAGTCTGCACCAGCTAAAACCGCGCCAGCTGCTCCTGTTGCACCACTTGAAGGTCGTAGTGAGAAGCGTGTTCCAATGTCACGTCTTCGTAAAACCATTGCTAAACGTCTTTTAGAAGCGAAAAATTCAACGGCAATGTTGACCACGTTTAACGAAGTCAACATGAAGCCAATCATGGATATTCGTAAACAGTATCAAGACATTTTTGAAAAACGCCATGGTATTCGTTTAGGCTTTATGTCTTTCTATATCAAAGCAGTAACAGAAGCGTTAAAGCGTTTTCCAGAAGTGAATGCGTCTATTGACGGTGATGATATTGTGTATCACAACTATTTTGATATCAGCATTGCAGTATCGACACCTCGTGGTCTGGTAACACCAGTATTACGTGATACCGATACCATGAGTCTTGCTGAAATTGAAAAAGCAGTTCGTGAATTGGCTATCAAAGGCCGTGACGGAAAGCTATCTGTTGCAGATATGACTGGCGGTAACTTCACAGTCACCAACGGTGGTGTGTTCGGTTCGTTAATGTCGACTCCAATTTTGAACCTGCCACAAAGCGCAATCTTAGGCATGCATGCTATTAAAGATCGCCCAATGGCAGTAAATGGTCAGGTTGAAATCCTGCCTATGATGTACCTAGCACTCTCTTACGATCATCGTATTGTTGATGGTCGTGAGTCAGTTGGCTTCTTAGTTGCGATTAAAGACTTCTTAGAAGATCCAACTCGTCTGCTGCTTGATCTATAAGTCAGTAGATAAACCCTCGTCGCTGGCTCATATTGAGCCAGTTGGATTTGATTAGAAGTATATGGATAGATCATCATGAATTTGCATGAGTATCAGGCAAAATCTTTATTTGCCGAATATGGTTTACCAGTCTCTGAAGGCTTTGCATGTGATACTGCTCAAGAAGCAGTTGAAGCAGCTGGCCACATTGGCGGAAATTTATGGGTTGTTAAGTGTCAAGTACACGCAGGCGGCCGTGGTAAAGCAGGTGGCGTTAAAGTTACCGGTAGTAAAGACGAAATCAGAGCATTCGCTGAAAACTGGTTAGGCAAGAACTTAGTAACGTACCAGACTGATGCTAAAGGTCAGCCAGTTGCTAAAATTCTAGTTGAAAGCTGTACTGATATCGCCAACGAATTGTACTTAGGTGCAGTTGTTGACCGTAGCACTCGTCGCGTTGTGTTCATGGCGTCGACTGAAGGTGGTGTTGAAATTGAAAAAGTGGCTGAAGAAACGCCAGAACTTATTCATACAGCAATCATCGATCCGTTAACGGGTCCGCAAGCTTTCCAAGCTCGCGATCTTGGCTTCAAGTTAGGTTTAAACCCAACACAAATGAAGCAGTTCACTAAGATCTTTATGGGTCTTGCGAACATGTTTAACGACCATGATTTTGCATTATTAGAAATCAATCCACTTGTTATCACTACTGAAGGCAACCTTCACTGTTTAGATGGCAAAATTGGTATTGATGGCAACGCATTATATCGCCAGCCAAAAATCAAAGCGATGCATGACCCATCACAAGATGATGCTCGTGAAGCACATGCTGCTAAATTTGAATTAAACTATGTTGCTTTAGACGGTAACGTAGGTTGTATGGTGAACGGTGCAGGCCTAGCAATGGGTACAATGGACATCGTAAACCTACACGGCGGCAAACCAGCTAACTTCTTAGACGTTGGCGGTGGAGCAACTAAAGAACGTGTTGCTGAAGCCTTTAAAATCATTCTTTCTGACAGCAATGTTAAAGCAGTATTGGTTAACATCTTCGGTGGTATCGTACGTTGCGATATGATCGCTGAAGGTATTATCGGTGCAGTTAAAGAAGTTGGCGTTAAAGTGCCAGTAGTTGTTCGTCTTGAAGGTACTAACGCCGAATTAGGTCGTGAAGTATTGGCTAAGTCTGGTCTTGATATCATCGCGGCAACAAGTCTAACTGACGCGGCTGAGCAAGTTGTTAAAGCTGCGGAGGGCAAATAATGTCTGTTTTAATTAACAAAGATACCAAGGTGATCTGTCAAGGTTTCACTGGTGGTCAGGGTACTTTCCACTCTGAGCAGGCGATTGCTTATGGCACGCAAATGGTTGGCGGTGTTTCTCCTGGAAAAGGTGGTCAAGTTCACCTTGGTCTTCCAGTATTTAACACAGTTAAAGATGCAGTTGCACAAACTGGTGCAACAGCATCTGTTATCTACGTTCCTGCACCATTTTGTAAAGATGCAATTCTTGAAGCAATCGATGCTGGCATTCAGCTAATCGTTTGTATCACTGAAGGTATTCCTACACTTGATATGCTGCAAGTGAAAGTGAAGCTTGAAGAAACTGGCGTTCGCATGATCGGTCCTAACTGCCCAGGCGTAATCACTCCTGGTGAATGTAAGATTGGTATTATGCCTGGTCACATTCACAAGCCAGGTAAAGTTGGTATTGTTTCTCGCTCTGGTACATTAACGTACGAAGCGGTTAAGCAAACGACTGACGAAGGTTTCGGCCAATCTACTTGTGTAGGTATCGGTGGCGACCCAATTCCTGGTACTAACTTCATCGACGTATTGGAAATGTTCCAAAACGATCCACAGACTGAAGCGATTGTAATGATCGGTGAAATCGGTGGTAACGCTGAAGAAGAAGCGGCTGAATATATCAAAGCACACGTAACTAAGCCTGTTGTGTCTTACATTGCTGGTGTTACTGCACCAGAAGGTAAGCGTATGGGTCATGCTGGCGCAATTATCGCTGGTGGTAAAGGTACTGCTGCTGATAAATTTGCTGCTTTAGAAGCTGCTGGTGTTACGACTGTTCGCTCTTTAGCTGATATCGGTAAAGCATTACGTATTCGTACTGGCTGGTAATATTTACTCGGCTTAAAAAGGCGCTTAGGCGCCTTTTTTTATTGCTTTTTTCTCAGTACGGTTGAGATTGTTATCGCCTATTATAAGTTTAGGTTACCTCAGCGTTAGTAAGGTTGTTATGCATATAGTGAGTATTATTTTCCCGTTAATGTTTATGGTCACCCTAGGCTATGGCTTAACCCGAGTGGGCTTTTTTACTCAAGAACATATTGCAGGCATCAGCAAATTCACTTTTTATGTCAGCATTCCGGCATTTTTATTTATCAATATGTTGGCTGCGCCACTGGCACAAAGTATTGATCCACTTGCGTTGCTGGCTTTTTATATACCGGTCGTGGTGGTATTTACCATTGGTTATCTAATTAATCGATATTGTAGTCCAGTAGCACAACAAAGCCGAGATGCCAGTGCCGTTTTTGCCCTAGGCAGCAGTTATTCTAATACTGTATTGGTCGGATTACCGATCATTACCGCCGCCTTGGGCGACACGATGATCGGGCAGGTATTTATGATCATTACTTTTCATAGTGCTACCTTGTTTGCGTTGACATTTATCTTAGCGGCACGCGCGCAAGAACAAGGCTTTTCGTGGCGTCGATTTACTCGTTCTATGCTACTCAATCCGGTGGTGATGAGCATTAGCTTGGGCATTTTAGCTAATGCGATAAGTATTAACTTGGGGGAACAGCTTAGTGCAGGGCTAGCATTACTCGCAAAACCGGCATTAGCCTGTGCATTATTTGTTCTAGGCGCTAATTTAAGTTTCTATCGGATTGGCGATCATTGGCGTTTAGCATTAGTGGCAAGTAGTTTGAAAATTATCTTGTTACCCGCATTAGTGTATGTGATGGCGCATTTTGTGTTTCAGTTAACATTACAAAATACGGCGATGTTAGTGTTACTTAGCGCCTCGCCATTAGGTGTTAATGCTTATTTAATTGCTACAGAGCTTAAACAGCATGAATCAACCTTGGGCAGCACAGTGGTATTATCGACCTTGTTATCTGTGCTGAGTTTCAGTCTATGGTTAACACTGTTAATTTAACCGTATTTATTTAATAAGACTTTTTACAATGCCATCCGCACTTGTGTGCTATGTACGGCTCCCAGTTCTATACTTTTTACCCCAAAAAGAGATGCAGATGATAAATTTCAAGCAATAAAAAACCAGCAAATTTGCTGGTTTATTTGTTGCCCACATATAGACTATTCGTCAGCGTGATCACATGTATCGTTGGTGCAACGACCATAAAGGTATAAGCTATGGTGAGTTAACTTGATGTTATGACGCATGGCGATTTCGTCTTGACGACGCTCAATTACATCATCAGAAAACTCAATGACTTTATCACAGGTCAGACAAACCAAATGGTCGTGGTGTTGTTGAGTCGATAATTCAAACACCGCTTTGCCACTTTCAAAATGATGACGATTAAGAATGCCAGCATCATCAAACTGGTTTAATACTCTATACACAGTAGCAAGGCCAATTTCCTCACCAATTTCGAGTAACTTTTTGTATAAGTCTTCTGCACTGATATGCTGATTATTTGGTTCTTGCATCAGTTCTAGAATTTTAACTCGCGGCAGGGTTATTTTTAATCCGGCTTTTTTGAGCGCTTGATTTCCATCTGTCATTGCTAATCTCTTGATTGCAGAACCAATCGGTTCATCGGTGGATATTCTAATCATTATATGTCTTGAGTTTAAAAACATAAACCTCTTAAGGTGCTTAATCAACCTATATGGAGCATATTTAGCAAAACACTCGCTGAAGTTGATATTATTTGTTACTAATCTCTCAATAAACTTACTTATACTAAGGGATTATTGTGCCAATTGGCTAATTCGATATGATTATATTATCGATAAAATGGCTTTTTAGGCCGTCAAGTCACAACATTTTGAAACGTAAGGGCGTATTTTTGATATCGTATTGAAAGTATATGGCATTATATTTTACATCATCACACTAAAGGATAAACAATGTACCGGCAAATTGTAGTGCTAACCGGCGCGGGTATATCTGCTGAGTCGGGTATGAGCACGTTTAGAGATCAGCATGGCTTATGGGAACAGCATCATATTGAAGATGTTGCCACTCCAGAAGGCTATGCCAGAGATATTGAACTCGTTGAGCGTTTTTATAATAGTCGCTGGCAACAATTACACAGTGATGATGTTGTTCCCAATGCTGCACATTTAGCATTAGCCAAGCTTGAGACCGAATTTACGGGGGAGTTGTTAGTTATAACCCAAAATGTTGATGATTTGCATGAGCGGGCAGGCTCTAAACGATTGCTGCATATGCACGGTGAACTTGCTAAAGGTCGCTGTCCACAATCATTACAAACATTTATTTTACGTGAGCCATTTGGCGCTGACAATTGCTGTACCTGTTGTATTCCAGGTAAGCGTTTAAGACCACATATTGTGTGGTTTGGCGAAATGCCCTTTGGTATGGATAGAATTCATGATGCCTTAGATAGTTGTGATTTGTTTATAGCCATCGGCACCTCTGGTACCGTTTATCCTGCAGCCGGTTTTGTCGATAGCGCTAATCATCATGGTGCACAGACGGTAGAAGTTAATCTCGATCCTGCTGATCGCCACAGTCAGTTCCAATATCATTTTACCGGTAAAGCAGGTGATATTTTACCAAGTTTAGTGGCAGATATTTTAGCGGGTAAGGTGATTGGTAGTGAGTAAAGTGTTAGTTGATGGGACGAACAATGAGGTGATAGTGCCAAAGTTAGCGATTATCATGCGTGGCTTACCTGGTAGTGGTAAGTCTTATTGGGCTGAACAATTTATTATCTCAAGGTATTGAGCAGGCGATTCATATTCGACAACACGGTTACTTTTCAACAGATCGCTATTTTTATTATCAAGGTGAATATCGCTTTAATCCGCAAAAAATTGCGCAGTATCATCAGGCTAATTTAACAGCATTTATCCAAGCATTAGCCCGAAGTGAACCGATTGTGATTTGCGATAATACCAATATTGCCAAGTGGGAATTTATGGCTTATGAGGCAGCGGCTAAAGCATTAGGTTATAAAGTTAATGTAGTATTAGTTGGACAACCTAAAGATGAGCCGCATCAACAGCTTTGTGCTCAACGAAACCAGCATCATGTTCCATTAGTACAGATTCAAAAAATGGCCCAGTTGTTTGAAGAGTGGTGATTTGAACAATAATTGTCTGACAATACAGTTGATGCCATAACGTTATGCTTATATCTTGCAATGGTATTAAGAAAAAGGCGCATATAGCGCCTTTTTTATTGGATAATTATTACTTAGCAGCAACCGGCGTTGTTAGGTCTATGCTGTATATAGCAAATCCTGACACTACATCAGCTGTTTTAGGTAACTTGACCATTTTACGTTGTTGGTTATCAGCAACGAACTTGTCGGCAACATCGCTGTCTTGAGTTTCAAAACGAATGTCTAATGCCACGGTGGCATTATCTATGGTTTTAAAGTCCCAGTTGTAATCAGCTGATGGATCAACCTTAGCATCATATCCGCCAGTAGCATTAGGCTTTGATTGCTCAGTAATATAAGCAGACAATGCATCACGGTTGGTATCAGGTAGCTCAAGTACTACATGATCAGAACCAGTACCTGCAAATGCCCCACCAAATGCACGGTAGTTATTTGATGCTACAACAAATGACATAGCAGCCAAATCATCACCGGTGATAACCTTTGAGTCTGCATCTGTATAAGCCAAGTCAACAATTCGATTTGCATCTGGGTTAACGACTTTGCAATCCCGATCAAACTTACTCGGTTGGGTCACATCAATTTTGTAAGTTAAACCATCAATTACGTCAAAGTTATAGGTTGGGTGGCCGGCGCGGTTAATCAAGTTTTGAGGAGCACTCACGGTTGGATCAATTTGATTAAACTGATTTGCAGAGCATTCCAACCAGTCTTTTAACTCAGCCCCAGTCGCTTTAACTGCTACCATGGTATTTGGGTACAGATATAAGTCAGCGGCATTTTTATAAGATAAATTACCTTCATCAACCTGCACATACTGGCTAGCATCACCTTCAGCATAGCGTCCACCGGCTTTAAATGGTGCAGAAGCAGACAAAATAGGTAAATCTTTTAGATCATCGGTAATTAATGTTTTAACGCGGGCAATTTGGGCATCTGAAACAATTTGCACAGTTGGATCATCTTGCACCAGTGTTAAGAAACTGTACATATTGGCGGCAGCAACACCGATAGGTTGGCTGACGTATTCAATCGTACCTTGGTGTTCAATTTCAATCGCATCACGTAAGCTTGCTTCACCTTCAACTAAGGCAATTTTATTGGCATTGTCGTAAATAGGGCGTGCTTTAGCCGTTGATTCTTCATGGATTACGGTCCATTTACCTTCAACTTGACGCACCACTAAGTCAACAACGCCTAAGTTATCTCCCCAACGACCAGGCATCACTGCAGGGATACCATTTAATAAACCTTTTTCTACGTCGGTATTAGGTAAATCACTGTAGCTTGCAGCAGGGAACACCGAGTGGCTGTGACCAAAGAAGATAGCATCGATGCCAGCAACATTGGTGAGTGCATAAGTTGCGTTTTCAGCCCATGGATCACCAGGGTTTTCACTTGATCCAATTCCTGAATGCGGAATGGCTAAAATAATGTCAGCACCTTCAGCTTTCATTTGCGGAATAAATTTATTAGCCGCTTGAACTATGCCTAATACTTCAACTTTACCTTCTAAGTTAGCTTTATCCCATTGTAAAACCTGTGGTGGTACAAAACCGATATAGCCTATTTTTATGGTGTGCTCATTACCGTCGACATCAAGGACCACTTTGTCTTTAATAATATACGGTGTGAACATATTCTCATTAAATAATACATTATCCCAGCAGCCGTCTTTATCAGCACAAATGACATTTGAGTTAATATAAGGGAAGTTTGCACCGGATATAGATTGCTCAAGAAACGATAAACCGTAGTTAAATTCGTGGTTACCAATATTGCCGACTTCATAGTCTAAAGTATTCATTGCTTTGTAGACGGGATGGGTCTCGGTAAGCGTGTTACTGTCAGTTTTAAATCTATTGGCAATATAGTCTCCCATCGGACTACCTTGTAATAAATCGCCATTGTCGACTAACACTGAGTTCGTTACTTCAGCGCGAGCGGCATTGATCAAACTGGCAGTACGTACAAGACCAATAGTCTTGTCTTCTTTACCTGAGTAGTAGTTATAATCCATCATATTAGTATGAAGATCAGTTGTTTCCATCACTCGTAAATTAATATCTGCAGCAACAGTACTTGTTTGGTCGTCGTTATTTGAGTTGCAACCGCCTAGTCCTAGTGCACCCGCGATAACTACAGCAAGTAGTTTTTTATTTAACATATTTTACTCTCTATTTTTATTTGACCCTGAGGTATATTTGTTATTTTTACCTCTTACGTAGTGTTAACTTCTTTTTATCTAATTGATAATAAGATGAAAATACAGCGGTGATTATAAGCATAGTAAATGAATAAATTGTGATACAAGGCTAAATAAAATCTATTCGTGAGTGAGATTGCGCAATTAATCATCATCAGAAATGATAACAGGCTACGCAATGTTAATGTTACGGTATTAATGTTAATAAACGGTGCTATTTTACTTCGGCAAAAATGTGGCGAAATAACGCAACGAATAATTGAGTATTTTATATTTGCCAGAATTTACTTAATATTGAATTGTTAAATTTAACTCGATAAGCTATTAAGGATAGAGTGCGATATATTGCTTTTGCTCGTCATCATCTAATTCGACGTTATAAATGATGGTTATAAACCAAACAAGTTTTGGTGCTGATTTTTTATTAGGTTAGTCATAAAAAACCGAGCAATAAATATTATTACTCGGTTTATATTTCATCTTCCAATTAACTAACATCGGTGATTATGTGCTCACGTTTTTATGGTGAGTTAATCACAGTAGTAATCAATCTATGGCTTCAGTATGATTTTTACTGTGGCATCAACATCAGCTTCATCAATGTAGCCAATGGCATTTGGATTGCTTGCAATCGCAGATTTCATTGCACCCGCACCAGAAACCGCTGGTGGTGGCGTACCTTTACCGGTAAAGACTTGCTTAGACCAAAATGCTTTGAGCTGTGCATCTGACTTACCGGTTACTGCTTGATGAAACTCACTGCGTACAGGATTGCCTTCTTCTAATTCGTAAACGACGACAGAAGAATCCCCTTTACCCAAAAACGCTTTTTTAACATCATTAATTGAAATATCTGCAGCAGCAGGATTGCCAATGACAACAACCGCTGCATTAGCTGAGGTAACGGCTGTTAAACTTAGCGCTAAAATAGTCAGTAACTTGTTCATTATCATACCCCTTAAAATACTGCGTCGAATTTAACGGTGTAAATCAAGGTGTCATCATAGGCAAACTTACCTGTTGATGCGTCGAAGCTGTTGGTATCTAATCCACCTGATGTATTGCCAAAGTCATCAGCGTAGGTGACATCAAATTTTATCGCGACATTATCAATTGCATCCCAACGTAAACCTAAGCTATAAGCCATACGCTCAGCATTGAATGCGATCATTTGTGTTGCCGCAGCAGTTGATAGCGGTAAACGATCTTCATTGTCTTGAGTTTTCGAGTAAGCAACGGTGACATAAGGCGTGAATGCCTTAATACGATAGCCTAATGTCAAGTAACCTGAATCAATATCAGGGTAGGCATTATCAATTTCTGAACGAGTCCATTCAGATATTGCAATGACTTCACCGTTGTCATAACTGGCACCCACACCAACAAAAGAGCCTTTATCATCGTTAAGCTCTAACAGAGTATAGTTAGCTTGAGTATTCACCCCTGGCGCTAAAGGAACGGTTACTTCTGTCACAACGGGTCCGTCTAATTGGGCTTGTGCGTATACGGCACGTAAAGTCCATATTTCGTCGGTCCAACTCACGTTAGCACCCATAAGATTACTGAGTTCAACCGCTGTGTTTTTAACTTTTGATTCACCACCAAATGCTTGCATTGTTAGAGTTGAGTCATCATATTCAACATCATAAGATACACCAGCACCTGTGTAAGATGAAAACGGAATAGCACCGTAAACTTCTTGTGGTGGACGAGCAAAAGGCTGTGCATATCCTACATCGAGGTAATCAGAATACATGAACAAAGGTACACGCAGTTTACCGCCACGAACCTTGATACCGTTTTCAAAGCGGTGAGATAAATAAGCCCATTCAGCTTCAACTTCCCAGTCATATTTACCACGCATCATTAACTGCAATACCGCTTGAGTGTTGTCAGAAATGTTGAAGGTACCTTGTAGACCTAATTTACTGTCTTCACTAAAGTCAGCGCTTGAGTCTGCACCGTTATAACCCGCATCATTATCAGAGCTAATATAGGCTCCGCTAATAAAGCCATTAAATTTGACCTTGTCTGCTAAGCTGGCATTTTGTTGCGCCTGCAAGGTTTGTACTTGTTGCTCTAGTTTAGCAATTTTAGCATCAGCAGCTTCATCAGCTGTTGCCAGGCTAGGGACCATTGCCATCGATATCGCAACAGATAACACTTTTAAATTAAATTGCATGGTTTTACTCCTTGAACATCACTCATCAATACGCCATTAAGGCTTATATTTTTTGGTTTTTAATACTAGCAATGCAATCAATCTCAAACCTTAAATTGATTGGTAATTGATTGCAGTCTTTCGCTAATATTTTGAATATCAACACTGATACCTCCCATATCAGCAGTCGTTACTCTTACTTTTTGCGAACCGGTTTCCATTTCAGTTATATATTGCTGGATTAACACCGAAGTGGTGTGTTGTTCTTCTGTCGCAGTAGCAATTTGATCATTAACTTCAGAGATTGCACTGACTTTACCTGTGATACGTTGTAATGCTTCACCGGCTAAAGAGGTTGATTGCACCCCTTTGGCCGCTGTGTGAATACCGCGATCCATAGCGTCAACCGCTTGTTTAGAAGTAGAACGTAATTCTTGTAATACTTGCTGGATCTCTTGGGTCGACGTTTGTGTTCTAGAAGCCAATGTTCTGACTTCATCAGCTACTACTGCAAAACCACGGCCATGTTCCCCCGCACGAGCGGCTTCAATTGCAGCGTTGAGAGCCAGTAAATTAGTTTGATCTGCAATACTGCGGATTGTGTCTAATATGTCATTAACATTATGGGTAAATGCGTCGAGTTGATTTACCACGACGGCTGTTTGCTGCACTTCGTCAGCCAAGGTGTTAATGGTAGAAACGGCATCATTAACTATCACAAGGCCTTGTTTTGCCTCTGTGTTGGCATCTTCAGCCTCTAATGCTGCACTGGATGCATACTCGGCAATGTGAGTCACACTAACAAACATCTCTTTCATCGCTTGTGATATCTGCTCAATAGCCTCATTTTGCTGCTTTACGTTGAGCTCACTGTATTGACTGCCGCTGAGTAAGGTTGCAGCTACTTCAGTTAAGTTTTCTGTGGTGTTCTTTGTATCGGCAATAGACGATTGAAGTTTAGAGACAAATTGGTTAAACCAGTAAACAAGCTGTGCTATTTCGTCTTTGCCCGCATAGTGGATCCGTGCGCGAAGATCGCCTTCACCTTGTGAAATATTTCGCAAAGATTGAGTGACATTGTCTATGGTATTAATGATTGAGCGATTAACCAGTAATCCCATAATGATCATCAGTGCAGTAGCAATCACGCCAATAAGCAGAACACTATTTTCCGCATTTTTTGAACTGGTAATCGTCGTTTGAATACTTTGTTGAAATTGTTCTGCCAAAAGTGATTTTTTTTCAGCAAATTGCTTGACCAATGTTTGGTATCGCTTTGCATTTTCAGCAGCTTGCAGCTGTATTTTGCTAAAATCAACATCATCTTTAATAAACTCAGCGGCTAAACTGCTAGCGTTATCATAGTAGATGTTCATATCGCGGTTCATTTTTTGCGCCACAGCTGCCTCGTCTGGCAGTAGATCGATAAGTTGGCGTAAATTAGCTGAGATTTGCAATACCATGTTATTGGCCACATCTAACGCATCTTCTTCACCTGTAGTAATTGCTGATTGGATTGTTTGATCCAATTGTAATATTAAGCCTTGGTTGATCGTTGCAAGATTTAAGGCTGGATAAAGTTGATTTTGGAGCCCATTTAAGCGTTGTTCATTATTCTTACCTGTTTGATTATTGATGATAATCGAAATGACAAACGACACGATAGCGACAAAGGTGAGTAGGGCAATTCTATGTTTGATTTTTAAATTAATGAGTTGCATGAGGCCTTTTGTTAATTTAGTTAAGCTATAAAAAGATAATAACAACTTAGATTGTGACTTAGAAATATTAACGTTTGATTAACTCGAGATATATAATTATTAACAATAATAGCAGATGCAGCAAAGTGGTTCATTAATCTTAATAATATTTAAACAGTTTGAGGATTAGCATGAGTCTGACTAAATAACATTTAAACTTATATTTAATTATTGCCATTGTTTATCCTGCGGAGCAGGGGATTGCTTTGCTGGGGAGTCGTTTCGAGTTTTACTGGACATGAGGTTTGGAGTTTTTGAACGAATTTTACTCACCAGTACAGTGGTAGAATATTAAGCGTAAAATGATAGTCGATATCAACGCATATCTTGGTATTAATTATATGTAATAGCGGCTTTAGATGGTGTAAAGCCGCTGCCTCTTTATACTTGCAGATTAACGCTCTAGTAGCCGATGGCGGCAGAGCCTGCACGTCTTGGATCTGATGCGCCAAAAAGACCTTGTTCTGTCATCATTATTGATTGAGTACTGCCAATTGATTCTTGAATTTTGACTTTATGACCTTTAGCTTCAAGTAATGAAATCGTATCTTTATTCAAGGTGTGCTCTACCCAAATAAAATCCGGTAACCATTGATGATGAATACGTGCTGCTGCAGTGGCTTCGGCAATATTTAAACTATGATCAATAACATTCATAATAATTTGCAAAGTAATATTAATAATACGCGAGCCACCAGGGCTGCCGGTCACAATGAATGGTTTACCATCTTTCATTACAATGGTTGGACTCATTGAACTCAGAGGGCGCTTATTCCCTTGAACAGAGTTTGCTTCACCACCAATTAAACCATAACCGTTAGGTGTACCAGGTTTAACCGAAAAGTCATCCATTTCATTGTTTAATAAAATACCAGTGCCTTTAGCGACTAAGCCAGAACCATAACTGAAGTTAAGGGTGTAAGTGTTGGCGACTGCATTGCCCCATTTATCGATAACAGAGAAGTGGGTAGTTTGATCGCTCTCATATGGCGCCAATTTTCCTGGCAGTATTTCGCTGCTTGGGGTGGTTTTATTAATGGAGATCTTACTGGCAATACTCTTAGCATATTCTTTGTTGATCAATTGTTTAACCGGAACGTCAACAAAATCAGGGTCGCCTAAAAATTTACTCCGATCGGCATAAGCATATTTCATGGTTTCAGCCATAAGATGCAAGGTATCAGCGGTATTGTGACCTAATTTGTCAATTGGGAACTGCTCAAGCACATTCAGCATTTCAATAATATGAATGCCACCAGAAGAAGGCGGCGGCATTGATACCACTTCATAACCGCGATATTGACCACGAACCGGTTGGCGCTCAATCACTTTATAGTTTGCAAGATCGGTTAGGCTCATCACCCCACCAGCATTCTGGACCGCAGAAACAATTTTTTCAGCGGTTTCACCTTGATAAAACCCTTTACTGCCTTTCTCTGCTATTAACGATAACGATTGTGCTAATTCCGGTTGTTTGAATAATTCATTGACCTGATAATTACTGCCATCAGCATGATAGAAAACCTCTGCTGAACTTGGCCATTGTGTAATGCGCGATTTAAGGCCGGCAAGAGAGTTCGACAAATCTGAGGTGACTAAAATACCGTCTTTAGCCAGTTTGATAGCAGGTTTTATGACTTGTTCCATGCTCATGGTGCCATATTTTGTCAGGGCCAGTTCCATTCCCATGACGGTACCAGGAACGCCAACAGCTAAACCGTGCTCACGGCTGAGCTTATCGACAGCATTACCTTGTTCATCAAGAAAGATGTCTTTGTGTGCTTTAGCTGGCGCTGTTTCACGGTAATCGATAGCAATAGTTTTATGTTGCTCGGCTAAATGCACCAACATAAAACCACCGCCACCAACATTACCCGCGCGAGGTAATGTCACGGCAAGTGCATATGCTACCGCGACAGCAGCATCGACCGCATTACCGCCTTGTTTTAAGATATCTACGCCAATTTTACTTGCTAATGCTTCTTGGCTTGAAACCATGCCATGCTTAGCATAGATTGGCTGAGCCGTTGCCATTTCACTAAAAATTGAGGCTTCGTTTGCTTGGCTGTTAGCAATATGAATGGCGGGATAACAAAGTGTTAGTGTTAAGGCTGAGCTCAACAGAAGCGGTGTTAATTTAGGGAATAGTGTCACGATTAATCCTTGGCGTGAATGGAAAAGATATTGTGATAGAACATGCCACATGATAACAATAATTGGTATGTGTTTTAACTTTACAACGTTAATTATTATAGGGTAGGTGTGGGTGGAACAAGCACAAAAGCAAAGTTATCAATATAAATTTGTTAATAGTATTAATACTATAGATCCTTCTGTATGGAATGAAATGTTTGGGGTGTCTCATCCTTTTACCCGTCATGAATATTTATCCGCACTCGAAATGAGCGGTTGTGTTAGTGCTGAAACGGGCTGGACTCCCATGCATCTTGTGGTGATGGATATTGATAATGTTATCGCCTTAATGCCTTTGTATCTTAAAACGCATTCTTGGGGCGAGTATGTGTTCGACTGGGCTTGGGCAGAGGCTTATGAGCGTAATCACATTGAATACTATCCTAAACTTGTCGCGAGTATTCCTTTTACGCCTACCACTGGTCAGCGTATAGGTTTTAGTGCTGCTTTGTCGATCACGGCACAGCAAACTTTAATCGAGAGCATTCAGCACTTCTTGTCGCAGACTGTCATTGAACATAACTGGTCATCTTGGCATTGTTTATTTATCCATGAGGCGCAACAGCATCAGTTTTCTCAGGTAGATGCTATGCAACGCTTGGGGTGCCAGTTTCATTGGCACAACCAAGGTTATGCTGATTTTAATGATTTTATTGCCAGATTAACGTCACGTAAACGTAAAAACATCATCAAAGAGCGAACCATTGCAAGACAAAAGCTACAATTTAGTTTTATTGATGGTGATAAGGCCAGTCCTAAGCAGTGGCAGGGTTTTGTTCGCTGTTATCAAAATACCTATTTAAAACGTTCCGGTCACACAGGGTATTTATCACCTGCCTTTTTCGAACAAATAGCAGCAACGATGGGCGCGTCGATACGTTTATTGATTATTGAAGATGTTGATGGAAATCTAGTGGCATCGGCGCTGTACTTCGTGTCAGATACACACTTATTTGGCCGCTATTGGGGAGCATTAACTGAATGTGATGGATTGCATTTTGAGGCCTGTTACTATCAAGGTATTGAGTTTGCCATTGCCAATCAATTAATGGTATTTGATGCTGGCGCCCAAGGTGAACATAAAGTTATGCGAGGATTTCGTCCGGTCAAAACTTTCTCAAGTCATTTTATTGCTCATGAAGGTTTTAATGATGCGATTGGTCATTTTTGTCAGCAAGAACGCGCGCACATTGACATCTACATGCAACAAATGTGCGAACAACTGCCGTATAAGGCGATAGAATAATAGACATATCGGTAGTGAAATGGTTAAGTCAGTGGGATTGTGTGGTTAGCCTAATGCTAACCATATACCAACAACGATCATTAAACTCCCTGCAATACGGTTCATCCAACGAATGTTATCGCCGCGGCTTAAGAATAAACGTAAGCTTTTACCACCACTGGCATAAGCCAACATAGAGACACTTTCGGTGATCATGATAATCCCGAGTAACACCGCAAGTTGTGGGCCAACGGCATAATCGACATTAATAAACGGTGGCAATAGTGAAATCATAAATGCCCAACCTTTAGGGTTCGCAATGGCGGTGATAAAACCTTGACTGATTAAACTGACTCGGTTGGTTTTCACATCAAGGCCAGTAATGATGGCCATTCTGCCTTTGGCGCGCCACATATTAATCCCAATATAAGCCAGGTAGGCGCCACCCACCCACTTAAGGATATCGAACACTTGTGGATAATTTAACATGATGCTGGCCACCCCAAGTACTGCCGCAATGGCGACCAATGCCACGCCCACTAATTCACCGAGCATCATCCATAATGTTTTACGCACACCAATGCTCATGCCGAGGGTCATGGCTAATGTCATGCACATCCCAGGGGTGATAGACACAAAAAAGAATGTAGGGATAAAAACCGCAAGAACAGCATAATCTGGCATGGGTAACGTCTTTGGTTAGCAATATGGATGGCAGAGTGTAATGGCCTAAAATGATAAAAACCAGCACTTTGCTGGTTTTTATGTATCACTTAGTGTCTATAAAATTACAGCACACCACGTTTCATTTGATCACGTTCAATGGATTCAAATAATGCGGTAAAGTTACCCTCGCCAAAGCCAAGGTTATTTTTACGCTGAATGATCTCAATGAAGATTGGCCCAAATAAATTTTTGGTGAAAATTTGCAGTAAATAACCGTCATCATCACCATCAACCAAAATCTGGTGATGCTTGATCCGATCGTGATCTTCCGTGACCTGTGGCAACTTATCGAAAATAGTGTCGTAATATTCAGGAATAATATCCAGAGTCTTAATTGAAGTGCCTTCCATTGCATCTAATGAAGCAACAATATCACGGCTTCTAAATGCTAGATGTTGCACACCTGGGCCATTGTATTCACCCAAGTATTCATCAATCTGGTTTTTGTCGTTGCCTTTACCTTCGTTAATCGGAATGCAGAAGCTGCCATCTGGAGAACGCAAAGCATAAGACACTAGAGCCGTTTGCGCGCCACTAATATCAAAGTAACGCACTTCGGTAAAACCAAAGATATCTTTATAAAAGTTAGCCCATTTTTCCATAGTGCCTTTGTAGACATTATTGGTTAAATGGTCGACTTCCATAAAGCCTTTTTCTGGTGTGACGATAGGCTGCTCTAAATCAACAAAGTCAGTTTGATAAATATTGTTTTGTTCGCCAAAGATATCAATAAAATAAATTAAGCTATCGCCAATGCCATAAATAGCCGGATACGGCATGTCTTTGTTGGCATCATCTGCCGGTTTTGCACCTCGAGCCACCGCTTCGGTATATGCAAAATTAGCATCTTCAACCCGCCAACCCATTGAACAAATAGCTGGGCCGTGTGATTTAGCAAAGTCTGCAGAAAAGCCTGCGCGGCCTTTATTCAACAAAAAGTTAATGTCGTTTTGTTTGTAATAAACGATGTCGTTATTTTTGGCTTTTTTTAACATTGAAAAACCGAAATCAATAAACACTTGATGCATATATTCGGTATCTGGACTGGCAAATTCGGTGAATTCAATGCCTAACAGGCCCAGTGGGTTTAGTTCGCTTGCCATTTTTTTTTTCCTTTATTTTATGTCAACACCATCACTCTTAGATGACTTAGGATTGATATAAATGTGGTCTTAGTTTTCTAACCAAGAGCGATTGTAATCATCACTCATGCAATTTTTTACATGAGCGGTTAAATTCAGTGGGGCGAAGGTATCGACCATCACCGCGTATTCGTAAGTTTCAGTTTTGCCTATAGAGGCTTCGGTTCGTCCAGGTTGCGGCCCGTGGGGGACACCTTTTTGATGTAAGGTCATGTAGCCGGCTTCAATACCGGTACGGCTCATAAAATCACCGTCGACGTAATACAGCACTTCATCGCTATCGATATTGTTGTGGTAATAAGGCGCCGGAATTGATCTAGGGTGGAAATCATATGGGCGTGGCACAAAGTTACAAATTACAAAATTGTGTGCAGTAAACACTAAATGTTCAGATGGTGGTAAATGAATTTTGCCAACTTTAGGGGCATATTCACTGATGTTAAATGCCCATGGATAGACACAACCATCCCAACCTACTAAGTCAAATGGATGCCATTGAAGTGTCATCTGCTGATAGCGATCGCCAAACTTACACATTAACGGGAACTCGCCTTTTTCGACCACCGCCTCGGTTAAGGTTGGGGTTCGAATATCACGTTCGCAATAAGGAGCGGACTCGAGCATTTGGCCATATTCATTTCTAAAATGCTTAGGCACTTCTACCATTGACGAGGATTCAATCACAAACAAACGTACATCTTGATAATCGTTAAATTTTAGCTGATAGGTGGTTCCGCGCGGAATAATTAAATAATCCCACTTCTGAGTATTGATAACACCGTACTCACTTAATAGTTGCCCTTCACCTTGGTGAATAAACACCACTTCATCAGCATAAGCATTGCGATAAAACTCATTAGTGTCTTCAGTCACTTTAGCCGTGTACATGGCGACATCATTATTGAAAAATATTTTATTGCGGGCACTAAAGAAATTGCCTTGGCAGTCGGCTTGGCGCGAGTCTAACTTGTAATTTTGAATGAGCGGATCTTGCCATTGTTCGCCATGTGACAGAGCGTAAGGTTTAACATCGATCGCTTTGGTTGGCATATTATGATGATATTTATTGGAATAGATATTTGAAAAGCCATGGGTCGAAAATAATTCTTCACGGTACAACTCACCATTATCTTTTTCGAAGGCAATGTGACGTTTGGTCGGGATCTGACCTTGCTTAACATAGAATGGCATGTGATTGTCCTATGGTGAATCGACTGCGAGTGTCGTGGCGTTTATGTTATTTATTGTTATGGCCTAATCTCATTGGCTAAACCAATATGTGATCTAACTAACAATTTAGTGGTAAAGATCAACAAAAAAAAGAATAATAAATAACTCAACTTAATCGACTTTTTTGATTGTTATGTTAGCTTTACATTTGTGTATGGATAACGGGACAGTGAAAATCTTATGCGAATAGATATAGATGCCTTTAATGTACTGCAAGTACTTGTTGAAGAAGGAAGTTTTGCAAAAGCTTCAGAACGGTTACACAAGGCACAATCGGCAGTAAGCTATCAGATTAAAAAACTGGAGCAACATCTGGGGGTAACATTATTTAATCGAGATCATTATCGAGCGGAATTAACCCCCGAAGGTAAAGTGATTTTGGCCGAAGGGCAGCGCTTATTACAGCATTTAGCCAATATAGAACATCTTGCCAGTCGCTTTAGTCAAGGATGGGAACCTAAACTTGAATTAGTGATAGACGGCGCACTGCCGATGGAACCGATTATGACGGCTTTAAAACGGATGTCGGAGCATAACATACCCACTAAAATTCAACTCAATATGGAGTTTTTAGGCGGTGTACAGCATCGATTTGAACGTGATCAAGCCGACTTAATGCTAGTGAAAGACTATCGTACCGGGCCCTCTTATCATCCTAAAGCATTGCCTACCATTACCAGTGTGCTGGTGGCATCATCACAGCATCCATTAAGTCAGCTTAAGAGGATTAGTTTGCCTGAGTTACAGCAACATGTAGAGTTGACCATTGAAGATTCATCTCCTGGTAAACGTGACCGCGATGAAATGCAGTTTGGCGGCGATAAAGTCTTTTATTTGTCGGGCTTTATCATGAAAAAAAATGCCTTACTAAAAGGCCTAGGTTTTGGCTGGATGCCGGATTTTTTAATTACTGAAGAATTACATCAAGGACAACTTATTGAAGTTGATTTTATTGGTGGTAATAGGTTTAGTTTTACTCCGCAACTAGTATCAACTTTAGAGCGACCACTTGGTCGAGCAGGGCAATTATTTACTGAATTAATTTTGCAAGAATTTGCCCAATATCAGCAACAGCAACAATTAGGGTTAAGTGGTGCAGGATTGGGTTAATCATTGGCATACGTCTGCAGAGCCATCAACAGATTTATTGGGCAGCCTAGCATAGTGAAAAGTTGTCGTGTTAAATTGCGGATCCTTTTGTTATTTTATAACATTGTTACAGGGAAATTATTTAGCTTTGTTAGGCGACAACAATGTTAGGCGACAACAATCAATAATAAATTTTTAAGGAATGAAAATGACCAGAAAATGCCATGAAGTAGATTATGAAATTATCGGTTCTAGTATGCAGCTTGTTGAAGTTGAACTTGATCCAAATGAATCAGTGATTGCTGAAGCCGGCGCGATGACCTATATCGAAGAAGATATTAGTTTTGAGGCTAAAATGGGTGATGGCTCTGAGCCTGAATCTGGTTTTTTTGGCAAGCTACTGGGGGCTGGTAAACGTGCCATTTCGGGTGAGGGGATTTTTATGACTCACTTTACCAATGAAGGTCAACATAAACGAAAAGTGGCATTTGCTGCGCCGTTTCCTGGGACTATTTTGGCGATCGACTTAGCTCAACATCAAGGCGAACTTATCTGCCAGAAAGACAGCTTTTTAGCAGCGGCTTTAGGTACGCAAGTGAGTATGAAGTTTAATAAGCGATTAGGAACCGGTTTTTTTGGTGGTGAAGGTTTCATTCTACAAAGCCTTAAAGGTGATGGTATGGCATTTGTGCATGCCGGTGGCACACTGATAAAAAAAGAACTGCGTGGTGAGACATTGCGAGTTGATACTGGGTGTTTAGTCGGATTTACGCCCGGGATTGATTATGATATTCAGCGCGCTGGTTCTTTAAAATCAATGGTGTTTGGTGGCGAAGGTTTGTTTCTTGCGACCTTGCAAGGTCATGGAACCGTATGGTTACAAAGCTTACCGTTTTCTCGCATGGCTGACAGAATTATTGCTCATGCACCATCTCGTGGTGGCAAAGATCAGGGGGAAGGATCTGTGCTTGGTGGAATAGGGCGGATGATTAACTAATCTGGGCATTGGCTGATCTTATTCATTTTCGTTCGCAGTTAGATGCTCAGACGATTTAGCGCTAATTGTCTGAGCCGTCTTTAGGAAGCGGCTTTTAAAAGGATAGTTACCTGTTAGCGACCAGCAACCCAGTGGTTAATTCAAGGTTATTAATCTACGTTTGTTAGTTTCATAATGTGTTGGTATTGCTCTTGTGTGACGGGCTGAACACTCAGGCGAGTACCTTTAGCCACTAGTACCATATCTTGCAGTAAGGGATCTGCCTTCAATTGCTTCAAGCTGACTGGGTTAGAGAATTTGGCCATAAATTGAATATGCACTTGCCACCAACGAGGTGCACTGGCGTCAGATTTCATATCAAAATACGCTGAGCGGTCATCAAAAGCGCTGACATCAATTTGAGGCTGACTGCTAATGTTGGCTAAACCTACAATGGCTGGTACTTTGCAGCTAGAGTGGTAAAACAACACTAGATCACCCAATGCGATTTGATCGCGAATATAATTACGTGCTTGATAGTTACGAATACCTTGCCAAGCAACCGTTTGCTGCTCACACATCTGTAGATCATCAATGCTAAAGTCATCTGGTTCAGACTTCATTAACCAATAGTTCATGCGATTCCATTACTGTCATTAAAGAGAGTGAATTACTTTTCTGTGCTTGATTATGGCAATGTACACGCAGCTAAGACAATTAGGCAAATAAAAAGCCGATAGCACTGTGCTATCGGCTTTTTATAACAGCGGTCATTCAACCGTTATTAATGAATGCTAATAAGTCGGTTTGGCAATAACAGTTTGACCAATAGGGGTTAAACTTAGTAAGGCTAACTTAAGATGTTGTAACGCGAAAGGAATACCTATAATTGTTACAAAACAAGCCAATGCATGGACTAGATGGCCAATCGCAAGCCAAATACCAAAGCATAAAAACCATATAACATTACCTACTAAACCTAACGTGCCAGTGCCAATATCTTCTTGGCCTGAAATGTGTTTTCGGTTAACCGTTTCTTGTCCAAATGGCCAGAAAGCCAGCTCGCCAATAACAAAACATGCACGGCCAAATGGGATACCAATGATACTGATAAAGCATAATAGCCCCACCAACCACCATGCTAGGCCCATGATAAAACCACCCATAAGAAACCAAGCAATATTAAAGATTAAGCGTAAAAGAGACATTTTCAATCCTATCAATAGTCAATATTACTTAGAATAAAGCGATATTCATGCCATATTTTTAACTGTTTGATTGTAATAGGTTAAATGTAAGTTTTTCACTTTATGATTAGATATCTGTGATGAGTAATACAAATGAATCGATGAGATTTATCATTTTTTAGTTAAAATACTCATATTACAGTTGATTAAGGCAATGTATGTTTTCGATAAGCCCAGTACAAGCGATGAACTTTGATGGACGCAGCATCTATATTAAACGGGATGATCTATTACATGCTGATTTTAGTGGTAATAAAGCGCGTAAATTTTATCATTTCCTCCATCATGATTATTCACACGTTACCCAGCTAGTGGCATCGGGCTCGGCACAAGCCAACTCATTGTACTCCTTGTCTGTACTTGCAAAGCTGCAAGGATGGAAATTTGATTACTATGTAAGTCATATCAACACATTCTTGTTACAACATCCTCAGGGTAACTATGCTGCTGCGATACAAAATGGTGCCAATATTATTGATGTCAGTCATTTGGCCGATGCCGAAAACCTTCAAGGTATGCATTTAGACGATGCGATGCAATACATTGTGTCGTCGCACCCAAATTACACAGATAAAAATCAATTACTATTTATTCCCGAAGGTGGACGTTGTGGGTATGCCGAAACCGGGATAACACAACTCGCTACTGAAATTATTCAATGGGCTCAAGACCGACGACTAAATGAGTTGATGGTATTTCTCCCCTCAGGCACGGGGACCACTGCGGCTTATTTAAATAAACAAATTATTCAACAACTGACTCAATTATCATTAACGGAAGTTTTTGCTACTGAGGTGTTAACTTGCAGTACCGTTGGCGGAGATAAATATTTACGCCAACAGTTTTCACAATTAGTTGATGAGATTTATTTTCCTAGAATTATTAATGATGGTCATAAATATCATTTTGGGAAATTATCACAACGTTGTTTTGATATGTGGAAAACAGTTTGCCAGTCGGGAATTGAATTTGAATTGTTGTATGATCCGGTTGGCTTTTTAGTATTACAACATTATTTAAATAGTCAGGCTGTCAGTGCCACCAATGTTCTTTACATACATCAGGGGGGAGCCTTAGGCAATAAAACCATGTTACCAAGATACCAACGAAAATTTCCTCACTCGGTTTGATCACACCAGTGCAGGATGCATTTTTGCTACAAGGTATTGATAGTAAGAGAAATAGGTTTTTTAGATGGTTAACTTGGGGTTTAAAACTGAAGAATAACTTGAAAATAAGCTAGTGAGCTATTCATTTTACTCTGTTTTAATAAACATCGGTAATTGAGAGGAGAATACCGAGAAATGAGTTTATTAAATAACAGAGTAAATGATTAACGCAAAGCGTTAGGGGGGATTACTTATTAGCTGATAATAACCATTTCATGAAGTTTATTGCTTCAATACGCTTTGAAAAGGTTTTTTTGTTTTTACCTAGGCTGTCGGTAAAAGCAATTGAGTTTTTGTTTGACGAAATAGAATTAACTGGAAAGCTAACTGAAATTTCGTGTCCATTAATGTTGTATGACATTGGCCACACTCCTTCTATATATTCACCCATTAGGTGAGACAATTGTTCAATAAAATATCCTTGGCATTTTTTAGTGTTGCAAAAGATTAATGTTTCGAGATTTAACTTAACCTATCTTTTACTCACTAATCAAGTGTTGTTATGTGAATAGTTGATTAAGGTCTAATTTGTGTCTACAACTTTTATGTTGCCACATAGCCTAAAATCACAGTAATACATACAGCACTTAATTTGTAAGTTGAACATAGTTTTATGACAATAAGATTACGCCAATAGAAATTATCATATCAACAGAAATCAATTGAATTTAAAACAATGTACAGAAGCTTGTCTTGGGTTTATTTACGAAGTGAAGTTGAGCAGACTTACAGGTAGGTAACCAAAATTAACAAGAAAACTAAATCTGTGTAGATAATATACTGAGTGTTTGCATATGGCAATAGTCTTTTTCAATTTTTAATCAAATTAATGTGCTTTTCGATTAAAAAATAGCTAATCCTAATGGCATTACTGGTTATTCATAGGATAATTTCACTGTGTTATACACTTTAGCTCATAAAAATGGATGATGAGGTACCTCATCATCCATCTTCTAAATCATTCTTTTAGAAGAAATTAAACTAATAATCTAACTTATGCCGCCATCATCAGCTAAGTGATAAGTTGGCATACGTAAGCGATCTTTGCAGCGAGCAGTAAATAACTCGCAAGGATATTGATATTTAGTAAATTAGATCACCAATTGGATTTAGTAACTTACTTATACCTTTAGTGAAGTATAAGGGCGCATCTACTACGGTGTAACACAAACAACCATCAATTGTTTTAGGTGAATGTTGGTGCGCTTTATCAAGCAACATAAAATCACCTGGTTTATAAGTGTTATAGCAATCGCTAAACTCTCCTGCCAGTAACAAGGTTAACTCTGCACCTTTATGAGTATGCTCAGGTATTTCACCATTAGCAGCAATGTGTAACAAACTCGCTCTTGCTTGCGGCTCTCCGGTATCAAGTCTTAAACGACTCACTTTACCAATACCTTGCCATGATGCATTGATTTGATTGCGAAATGCTCTTGGTAAAGAGTAATGCTGACCTTTGATGTTGACACTGTTATCTTCTGTCTTGTCGATATTCGTCGGCTGCTCGGCCGCTAATGTATCTAGAGTTGAATTTAATAACTGGCTCAATAATGCGTCTAACTGATCATTATCTTTACTGTTAGCGAATTGTGGTGCTACTGCCGATTCAAATTGCTGTTCAGACATGGCAATTGTCATCTGGTCAAGCTGCTGTTGGCAATGCTGACAAAACTCAGCATGGGCAGAGATTGCAATCGACATGGACAGCGGTAATTCGCCTTTAGCATGGAGAGACAGCATGTGCTGGTCAGGGTGGTAATTAATCATAGTGTTTCTCCATAAAGCTTTTCAATTTTTCTAAACCTAGTCTAAGTCGAGATTTAACCGTTCCAATTGGAATATTAAGTTTGTCTGCAAGCTCTTGTTGAGTCAGCTCTTGCATATAAATACCTTGTACTACTTGGCGTTGTAAGGGAGGTAATTCCTCTACATGCTGCAATAAAGAAGCCGACAATAAGAAGTCATTGTCGTCATTTTCTGCATCATCAGATTCAAACAATGGCCAAATGTCATCACCAAATGCATCTTCGCGGTTATGTTGCACTTTGCGAAGCATGTCAAAGCATTGATTACGCATTATGGTGAAAACCCAAGTGCTTACAGCTGCTTTATCTGCATTATAAAGATGTGCTTTGGTCCATACTCGAGTCATTGTCTCTTGCACTAAATCCATTGCTAAGCCCTGTTGACTTAAACGCTGTACGCCAAAAGAATTAATTTTAGGGCCAAAATGCGAAAAGAGTTTGGCAAAAGAAGTCTTGCATCGATGATTAGCGACTTTCATCATTAATGCAGCGAGTTCATCTGCCATTGGATTTGGTTCGTCTGATTTCATAGCACCGCTTCGTTTAATTAGGGATCTCTGTGCAAGATGTCCCTTATCATAACGATTTTGTGCGCTTTGTGATTGAATATTTTCCATTATTTTCACTCGCATCCAATAATTACGTCATTAAGCATAATTAATTATCTTATCCATGCAGTTGCTAATGTGGCCTAAAAAGACATTAGCAACTTCATTGACAAACAATAGCTATAATCATGTATACGAAAGCTCACTTAATTAAGATCACTCTTGTTATTATTTTATGATATCGAATAAGAATGATTTAGCTAATTGGTGGTCATGACTATTTATACACTGATATTTTTGTTTTGAACTCAATGGGATAATTTCAAGCCAACGCTGGCATACCCAAGACATATCATTAAAACTTTCTTCAGAGTAATGGGCCAGATGCTGCGGATACTGCTGTAAAATTTGCTTTAACGTTTGACTCAGTATTTTATCTTTTTTTCGGTTAATCTTATTGCTTTGAGCCGGTTCAATTTGTTGTTCAATGATATCGCTTGGCCAAGAATCAATTAAGCTGACGTCACCTCGTTTCAAACCGTCATCATCAACGCTAATGTGGTTAATGGTGAAGGTTTGTTTTCCTTGAACACTGATACCTAATAAGCCATCGTCAAGCGTCTCAAAGTCAATAATTTGGGTTAACGTACCAATAGGTAGAATGGTTTTTTTATCATCAGCCAGCATACATAAGCCAAACCCAATACCACTCTTTAGTGATTCAGATACTAAGCGTTTGTATCTGGGTTCAAAAATGCGTAATTGGGTATATCCCTGAGGCAATAAGCAAACGGGTAGTGGAAATAATGGGATATTCATAACGGCACCTGTGTCAGATATAACAAATAAACTTACTTAATGTACGTGTAAAAAGAGCTTAACGATCATCTTTTAATGCGCCTTGATCCACCCAAATTAGATTGTTGGTGTTAATCCCCAATGCTGAGAGTTTGTTTATAAAACCTTGTTTGGTGTTGGGGTTAATCACAGCTGTTCTCGAGAGGATCCATGCATATTGCGTGTTAGGGCCAATGACAAGAGCATCGGTATATTGACCATTAGGAGCTTTGATTACGTCATGTATTTGGTATGCGCCATAAAAAGGAGCAAAAAATGACACTTTAAGTAAGCCTTGGTCACTTCCATCAATAAAATAAGCTTTACCATTAGCTTCATCCCATTGCTGTTCATCTTGTTTAAATCCACGGTTAGTCACCACAACCTTGCTTCCTTGAAGTGTATATTGTGCGGTCACATGGGACATATTTCGCTCAAATGAATGATCGAGGCGGGCGATTTCATACCAAGTTCCTAAGTACTGATTTAGCTCAAACGGTTTTACAACAGTGACCGGTTTATCGATTAAGGTACAAGCAGATAAACTCATCATTGAGAGCCATATGCTCAAGTGCCTCAGAAGTTGGGTGATATTTATCATGTATAACCTTTGCAGAAAGTTTGCGAGATGCAACTGCTTGCATCTCTAATAAAATATGATACGAATTAAGGACGCTTTTTGATCTTGTTTAAAGGTTTTTTCTTTTTTTGGGGGATAAATCTTGTTTTAACACTGTTAATAAATCTTTTTTAAGTATAATTAGCGTTAATAATACATTTTTACGTTGTTTGTAGGTGGGACTCGTCCATGAGAAAAGTGCTCGATACGGTTGATCAAAGGACTAAGCTAGTTGGCGAAAATCGTTTAGAACTATTGCTGTTTCGCATTAACTCGACCCAGTTATTTGCCATTAATGTATTTAAAGTTAAAGAGGTGGTTAAGTTACCTCCGCTAAGTAACTTGCCTGGCAGTAACCACAACGTCTATGGTGTGGCTAATATTAGAGGGGTGTCGATCCCTGTGATCAATTTGCGTGAAGCAATTGGTTTTTCACCTATGCCAGTGACTGAAGACAGTAACTTGATTATTACTGAATATAACCGCAGTGTGCAGGGTTTTTTAGTCGGTAAAGTTGAGAATATTGTTAACATGACCTGGAGTGATATTATGCCTCCGCCTAAAACCTCTGGAGGACATAATTACTTAACCGCGATAACTAAAATAGAAGACCAAGGTCAATCACGATTAGTATCCATTATTGACGTAGAGAAAGTCTTAGCTGAGATCATTAGCTATGATGTGAAGTTGTCAGATGGTGTGCTTGATGAATCTCTGACTTCTCATATGCCAGGGCGTAAGATATTAGTCGTCGATGACTCCTCCACAGCTCGCAAGCAAGTGAGGGACACATTAAGTAAGTTAGGCATTGAGATCCTTGAGGCATCAGACGGGCTACAAGCGTTACGGTTATTACAATCGTGGGCCGATAAAGGTCAAAACGTTGCCGAAGAATTGCTTATGATGATAACCGATGCAGAAATGCCTGAGATGGATGGTTATAAATTGACTCATGAAGTCCGTAATGATCCCCGAATGGCGGCATTATTTATTACACTCAATACTTCTTTAAGCGGCAGTTTTAACCAAGCTATGGTGAAAAAAGTCGGCTGCAATGAGTTTATTTCTAAATTTCAACCCGACTTGTTAGTGAGTGTGGTTCAAGATCGTTTACGTGCTATTCTTTCATAGGCAATAGCATAAATCGTTAACCAGAGGACTATATCTAGAGTGGATTGAGTTATTGAGCCGCACCTTGGTCCATATCTTCGATTAACTCATCAAGAATTCGACGCTGGTTTCCTGGGGTAATACCAATATTGAGCCGAGCTATTTTGACCGCATGGCCAAATTGGGCTTTACCCAATAGCGTAATGAGCTGCTGTAAAAAAATACTGTCTAAAGACAATGTTTGGCTGTAGTGGCTAATGGCTTTAGTGAGTGACGTAAACACAATGCCGTCAAATTCAAAACCTGTTTGATATTGACTCACATCGCCAGCAATCTCGCCATCGAGTAATATACCTTCCAGACTTAATGGCCAACCTCTTGCATTCATTCGACTTTGTGCAATTTGGTACATCATCCAAGCACTTTTTTTAAAGCCTCCAAAAATCATACAGTCAAATTCTGATTGTTCGAGTTCTTCTTCAGTCCAGTTAATTCCAATGGCCAAGTCTTTACGGTATAAATGCATTAAATTGTCTTTTACTGCATCTCGACAATCCCAAATAGAGGTCAGCAGATTTTTCTTGGCTAGCATATGGCATTCTTTACACGCCGGAATCGTTAAAGAGGGGTGGGGAGTGTGAGTCATTCTATAATAATCAAACAATTGATTACTTGGCTCGTTACAAAACCAACATGTATGACGTTTATCAAAAGGAATATCAATCTGTGTAGGCATGGATGCAATACTATTAATGAGCAGTGAAATGATGGCTGAACTTAGTGGCTAAGCGTAAATTAATCTGAGCTTAGGATTATCATACGCAGCGATAACACCAAGCTGTGGCTTGTGAGTTATCACTGCGAATGGCGCTCTTGGAATGACCGACAAAGTCGAACCTAGTGTAAATAATAACCTTAACAGAAGGTAAAGACGCTGTTTAAAGTGCGCTTTTTATTCCATGTTCAGCTTAAATTAGTGACGATTATTCTTTTTCAAAATCGACTAATTCTTTAGCGAGTACGATAGGATCAATTTCTAAGCACTCTTGTTCTGCTTCCCAATTAACACCGATTAGAACGCCATCGTCATTTAAATCACTCACCCAGTATTCTAAGAACTCTGTTAGCGTAATAGTAACCGGATTATAGTCAGCCCATTCTTCAGTGCAGTGACTTTTTGCTGCAGCTTCGCTTGACCAAAGTGGCATAACATCTGTTTCTTCAAATTCTGATGAGTCACATACTACCCAACCCTCACCAGTTTCATCTTGTAAGCCCCATAAGACTTGATGTTGTTTTACGCTTTCGATAAAGCTTGATAATGCTGCAGTTTGTTCTGTCATGATTAATCGCTCAAATGAGTTAGAATTAATGTCATTATACGGACTCATTGAATAAGGAAAAGGCTTAATTAATGACAATTATATTTAGGTGGAGACTTAAGCAGTGTTTAAAGGCTAAATTGACTCATTATCTTGTGACTCTGCGGTAAATGAGAGCAGCATAGATAATAGACACATCAAAAGTGTTTTGGTGATAATAGCTAGTGGCTCGTTGTGGTTACTGCCAGTCTTTATGGCATGGCTCCTATTAAACTAACGTTTAAATGCGATGATTGCTTGGTTTTATGAGGTATTCATAATGGATAAACCATGGGGCTATTTTACATGCTGCTGTGGTTTTGAGTCGGTTCACCATGATTGCGCACTTGTGAGTAGATTTTTCATTTTTCACTTCGGTTTAGCATAAATAAACAGGGTTTAATGTTAACAGCTCTTGTTTCCTTAAGGCTGATGCGTCACGATATTCAATATTCATTTTGCGTAAATTAAGTGTTGTTCATGGCCCATAAAAGACGTTTATCTGTGTTTATTGCTTCAATGTTTTTATCTAGTACCTTATTAAGTGCTTGTGCGGTATCGGCATCACCCGATCCTGTTGCGGATGTTGCTCCTGCTCAAGAGCAAGCTGATTTTGCAACTTGTGTCGTTACGTTACAGCAAAAAGCTAAAGCCGCAGGGATTTCACAACAGATTATCGACACAACAGTGGCAAATTTAAAGTATGTCCCTAGAGTGATTGAATTAGATAATCAGCAACCTGAATTTACCACCACCTTTGGTGATTACTTTGATAAACGTGTCACTGCGTGGCGAGTTGAGCAAGGTAAAAAAATGTTGGCTGAGCATAAATCATTATTAGCTAAGCTCACAAAAGAGTATGGCGTACCAGGGCAATACATTGTTGCTTTCTGGGGGCTAGAAACTAATTTTGGGAGTTATAAAGGCAGCATGCCTGTGCTTGATTCATTAGCAACATTAGCGTGCGATCCAAGGCGTAGTGATTATTTTACTGGTGAGTTACTGCAAGCGTTGACCTTAAAGCAGCAGTATAATTTTGCCGACAGTAAAATGGTTGGTTCATGGGCCGGAGCTATGGGGCATACTCAATTTATGCCAACCAATTATCGAAAGTATGCGGTAGATGGCGATGGCGATGGTGTTGCTGATTTATGGAACAGTACTGATGATGCACTGACATCTGCTGCAAACTTTTTACAGCATCTAGGTTGGAAAGCAGATGAACGATGGGGGCGTGAAGTGTTGATTCCTAGCGATTATTCTTTGCTTACTTAGGCGGTAAACATCCTCTACCACTGGTTAAGTGGCGTGGGCTTAATGTTAAGCAAGTTAATGGTCAGCCTTTGTCTACACCAGATATGCAAGCAGCGTTATATTTGCCAGCAGGGCACACAGGGCCTGCTTTTTTAGGATATGACAACTTTAATGTGATAATGCGTTGGAATCGTTCTGAATTTTATGCCATTTCAGTGGGGCATTTAGCCGATCGTATTAATGGTGGTGCGGTATTAACCCGTGCAGTACCTAAACAGCCAAGGCTAAGCCGAGAAACGGTCAAACAAATTCAGCAAAAGCTCAATGATGCTGGTTTCGATGTGGGTAAGCCTGACGGTATTTTAGGGCGTAATTCAGTATTAGGGTTACAAGCTTTTCAACATGAAAAAGGGCTTATTGCTGATGGATTTCCTGATGTAGAGACGTTTACCGCCTTGGGTATCAAACTATAATCAGTATTTTTATGAGCATTTTTTGTGGATGCATTAGTACGCTTTTGCTAAGCTTCGGCAAATTTTTGAATTAAGGAACGATAATGAGCATTAAAGACAATATGGTCGTGCAGTTTAATTACACGCTACGTGATGAAAAAGGCGAAGTACTTGAATCAAACGAAGGTCGTGAGGCGATTGCCTATTTGCATGGTCATGACAACATGATGCCTGGTATTGAAGATGCGATTAATGGCAAAGAAATTGGCGAGAAATTCACTATTACTCCGCCAGCTGCAGATACTTATGGCGAACGTCAACCAGATTCTGAGCAGCGCGTGTCGGTTAAACACCTTGTAGGTGCTAAAGTATGGAAACCGGGCATGGCTGCCGTGGTGAATACTGAGCAAGGCCAGCGTCAAGTGACCATTATTAAAGTCGGTAAGTTTATGGCGACGGTTGATGTTAATCATCCACTTGCTGGCCGTGAATTAACTTTCGACATTGAAATTGTCGGTGCCCGCGATGCATCTGATGAAGAAATTGCCCATGGTCATGCCCATGGCGCTGGTGGTCATCACCACTAGTAGGGGACCGCTTGGGTAAATTGATATTTACTTATGGTTTAACCCTGTACAAATCCCAAGTGAAGACTTGGGATTTTTTGTTTTAAGAGAGTAGATATGATTATTGATTTCTCATTAGGTAAAATTATTGTCACTGTGCATGAAATTCAGTGCCGGTTTCATGATAGCCAATTAGTGCTTACCGCATCGATGGATGACATTAGCTGTTTTCATCAAGGCTTAGTGATTGTTGCCGATGCAGGAACGGTGAGGTGGAGCATTAAACTGGATAATCCAGCGCAATTAGACGCGCTATTGCAACACACTGGCATTCAAGCGCAATAACTTAATTTGTATCGGCTTAGTGGCAAGATGAATGGGAATAGGCTGCTCGGCTATGAGCCTTGATTCAACTTGAATGACAAACTGAAGGTATTGACATGCTCTGAGCGATGCATGACATGTCAATACGATTACTGTCTATTTAACCTCCAACCAAAGCTAAGCCACAGTTTGTGGCTTATATTATTGCTGCCGTTTTCGCTGCACTTCTGACTGCATATTGCCGCGAGTCCACTAAACTCCTTAAGCGTGTTCAAAAACCTATGACAGATTAACCTTGTGGGTGAGATGTTGACGTCATTAGTTGCTCACGGTTATGTGGGCGTAAAAAGTCAATATCAGGCCCGGCAGGGACGATTTGAGTCGGATTAATTTGTTGATGACTAAAGTAATAATGCTGCTTGATATGATCCATATTGACTGTGGTAGCAATGCCGGGTTGTTGATATAAATCACGTAAATAATCTGAAATATAGGCCATGCTTTCGATTGTATTGCGGTTGGTTTTAAAATGGCCGACATACACATTGTCAAAACGGATCAGGGTAGTAAACAGACGCCAATCCGCTTCAGTAATGCTATCGCCCAATAGATACCGTTTTGTGCTTAAGCGGGTCTCGATGGTGTCCAGCGCCGAGAATAAGGCATCATAAGCTTCTTCATAAGCGGCTTGTGAGGTAGCAAAACCACAGCGATAAACCCCATTATTGATTTTTTCGTAAATGAACTCATTGAGTTGGTTTATCTGCGGTTGTAAGGCTTGAGGATAATAATCGAGTGTATTGCCGGTAATATCATTAAAGGCGGTATTGAACATTCTAATGATTTCAGATGATTCATTACTGACGATAGTGTTGGTTTTTTTGTCCCACAATACTGGTACTGTGACTCGACCATTGTAGTGTGGTTTCGCTAATTGATAGATTTGGTATAAAAAGTCTTTTTGATGTAAAGGATCGGCTTGAGCCCCTGCTATGTGTTGACCAATTTTGCCATCAACAGCATTGGCAAACTCCCAGCCGTTTTCTCGCATATGTGCTTCAACAACAGTAACATCAATAAGTGATTGTAATTGCTTTAATTCTCTAAAGATAAGGGTGCGGTGCGCCCAAGGGCAGGCTAGAGACACGTACAAATGATAGCGGCCTGCTTCTGCAACAAAGCCTGCGTCGCCAGAGGGGCCAGCTTGGCCATCCGCAGTTACCCAATGACGTAATTGCGCATCTTCTCGAACAAACTTACCGCCATTTTCTTCGGTTGCATACCATTGATCGACCCACTGGCCATTTTGTAGTAATCCCATATCTCTCATCTCCTTAGTGGCTTTAGTCTTAGGTTACAACAAATAAAATCGAATAAAAGTGTAATTAATCGCTAGTTTTGTTCGATTAAATTAATTACATTGCCGTCAAGGTTGATTATTTGTGGTGATGGGGTGTGAATAGATCGATGTTAAAAATCAATTGACGTAATATAGCCTGCAATATTTTATTGCATTGATAGGATTGATATATATGTCTTTTAAGCTAGAAAAAATTGTAATCGAGCCGCAAACACCTGCAACAGCATGCGTTATTTGGCTTCATGGATTGGGTGATTCAGGTGCTGGCTTTGCGCCCGTCGTCCCCGTATTAGGCTTAGCTGGTCAGCACAGTATTCGTTTTATTTTTCCTCATGCACCAGAACAAGCAGTGACCATCAATGGCGGTTTTGTTATGCGCTCATGGTACGATATTAAAAGCATGGATTTACACGATCGCGCCGATATACAAGGTGTTATGGCGTCTGAGCAAGCCATCCGTCAGTTAATTGTTGAGCAGATTAATAGTGG
The DNA here is from genome assembly GCF_021560015.1 of Shewanella vesiculosa. Lineage (NCBI taxonomy): Bacteria > Pseudomonadati > Pseudomonadota > Gammaproteobacteria > Alteromonadales > Shewanellaceae > Shewanella > Shewanella vesiculosa. The sequence continues at coordinate 744,802 of NZ_CP073588.1, forward strand.
TATACCTGCTGATAAAATCGTTTTAGCTGGTTTTAGTCAAGGTGGGGTCATGAGTTTGTTCACCGGGCTGCGTTTTGAACAAAAACTGGCCGGTATTATGGCGTTATCATGTTATTTACCCGGTGGCGAAACATTGCCAGAGCAACTTGCTGATGCTAATGCTCATACTGCTATTTTACAACATCATGGTGAGCAAGATGATGTTGTCCCGATGTTTGCTGGTAAAATGGCTTATGACGCACTGATTGCGGCAGGTTATCAGAGTACCTGGAAAACTTATCCGATGGCTCACAGTGTATTGCCTAATCAACTTGCTGATATTGGTCAATGGTTGCAGCAAGTGTTGAAATAACGCAAGCTCATCACTGTTCTTATATAAAGACAATAATCGTTATTGTCTTTATATAAAAAAATCAATCTATTTAAATGGCTTAGCAGCAAAAATGCTTAAGCCATTTTTTTTACTTTACTTTAACATACCCGTTAACATGGTAATTGTTCTTTACTGGGAACTATTGAGGTGTAAGTTATTGTTAAATAATGTATTAAAAATCACATTCTGTCATAAAAGTGACATCAAAAACCGTCAATCTTTGTTATCATTCTGGCCGTGAATAGGATAATTCACGGATTTAAAAATATAAATTATAACATCGGGGTAAATCATGACAAATATGTTAATTAAAGGATTGGTCGCAACGGCTGTACTAGCAGCGTTGACCGGTTGTGGCAGTGACGACGACAATACCGCTGTCGTTGCACCGACGACGTGTGCCGAAGCTGGTGCAGATTGTAAAATATTTACAGTATTACATACCAATGACAACCACGGTCGTTTTTGGGAAAACGGTGACGGCGAATACGGTATGGCAGCACGTAAAACGCTGATCGATCAGATCCGTGCCGAAGTTAGCTCAAACGGCGGTGAAACGATTTTACTTTCGGGCGGAGATATCAACACTGGCGTCCCAGAGTCAGATTTACAAGACGCAGTGCCAGATTTTATTGGTATGAATGAAATTGCTTATGACGCAATGGCAGTCGGTAACCATGAGTTTGATAATCCACTTGCGGTATTAGATTCACAACGCTCAATTGCTAACTTCCCAATGTTAGCGGCTAACATTTATAAAGCTGATGGCACTCGCTACTTTGATGCTTACAAAGTATTTAATATAAATGGTTTGCGCATTGCTGTGATCGGTTTAACCACTGAAGACACTGCGAAGATTGGTAACCCAGAATTTATCAAAGATTTAACCTTTACCGATCCAACCACTGAAGCAGCAAAAGTGATTGCAGAAATTAAAGCTGCTGATACTGCGGATCTTATTTTTGCAACCACTCATATGGGTCACTATGCTGATGCAATGAATGGTAGTAACGCTCCTGGCGACGTTGCCATGGCTCGTGCTCTAGCAGAAGGTGATTTGAATGCCATTATTGGTGGTCATTCACAAAACCCAGTATGTATGGAACCAGGTACAAACGATTACGCTGACTTTGCTCCTGGCGATGACTGTACGCCTGATATGCAAAATGGCACTTACATTATGCAAGCTCACGAGTGGGGTAAGTATGTCGGTCGTGCTGATTTTGAATATTTCAATGGCGAGCTTCACCTTGCTAGTTACAAGTTAATCCCGGTTAATTTGAAAACATCAGTGACTGATGCAGATGGCAATAAAACGAAAGTATTGGTTGCTGATGAAATCGCCGCAGATGCAGACTTAAAACAACTACTTTCTTATTATCAAGAACGTGGTCAAGGCCAACTTAGTGAAGTGATTGCTACCACCGATGGTTTATTAGACGGCGAACGTGCAAATGTACGTAATATGCAAACTAATTTAGGCCGTTTGGTTGCAGAAGCGCAACGCACTAAAGTCGGTGCCGATATCGGTGTAATGAACTCTGGTGGTGTGCGTGCTTCAATTGCTGAAGGTGATATTTCTTACCGTGACGTGTTAACCGTGCAGCCTTTTGGCAACATGGTAACGTTAAGCACTATGACAGGTGCAGAAGTCACTGAGTACTTAAACACTGTAGCATCTTTCCAACGTGGTTCTGGCGCATATGCACAAATCACCGGTGTGAAAATGACAGTAGATTGTACTGCTCAAACAGTTGCTATCAGTGAAATCAATGGTAAAGATTACAGTGCCACTGACTCATACAGCTTTACTGTACCAAGTTTCAATGCTGCTGGTGGTGATGGCTATCCTGAGCTTGCACCAATTCAAACAGGTTATGTTGATGCAGAAGTGTTATACACTTTCTTCAAAGATAAAGGCACCATTGCGGCTGCAGATTATGCTCCAATGGGTGACATTGTTTATGAAAACTCAAACAGCCCACTAGGTTGTGAAGTAACAGCAAACTAATTAGCCTCAATTTGGGTAAACAGATGGTATAACCATTTCTTATCTCGACCAAAGGTACGATTGCAAAAAAGGCAGCTGAAGCTGCCTTTTTTATTGGCTGCTATTTAGTTGACTTACAGTGGATTAAAGGGCTAATGTGATTGGAGAATATAGTGACTGATGAACAGTTCATTGATTGGGGTGAGAGATAATTAATATGACAGGTATCTACAGAGTCGTGGTCTTAATCGCATTAATTGCGCTGGCGTTGACATGTTATTTAGCCGGCAGCCAAACCGGGGCGGTGACTTTTTTTGTGGCTGGAGGATTACTTGAAACCGCTTTTTGGTTTGGTTTGTTTCGAAAATCTACCAATCGAACTATTAGTTAATTCTAACCGCTAAGCTGATTAGTCATTTTACGATAAGCGATTAGCTCTATGTGAGCGATATCCTTAATGCTATTAAGCAACATGTGATAATCAACAGGCAGCCGAGGCTGCCTGTTGATTATGCTGAAGTCAAATTAGCTTGATAACTGCGTGTTTCATCAGTCTATGGCTGACATGATTAGCCACAATTAAGTGATATTATTTCCAGCCTATTTATTTCCAACCGATATGAGTGGTTAACGTGTGGGTTTGTCCTGGCGCTAACACTATGCTGTCGTCTCGCACGTTGGCTGCTTCTAAACAGACCATGGTTAAGTAATCATCATGATTAAACCGAGATAGGCGGGTTGACTTGTCTATCCAAGGGTTCCATAACACTGCGGATTGGCTGTTTTCCCGGCTCACCACAATCGTTCCATTTGGAGTATGTAATTCCTGAATGGGCGCTAGTTTGGTATAAACTCTATCGGTTTCTCGATCAAATTTAACCACATCGTCGACTTGTTCAAAAGGTCCTTGATCAAATTCAATGTATTGTGAACCGCTAAATCCACTGGCCTTAAGTTGGTGAATATCTTCTATGGGGAAATAGCTATGCAATGCTTGTGTGAGCTCGATGTCGTAATCTGCATTGTTAATATTGATGATGCTTACCGATAATGTTTCACCTAAGTTAAATAGCACCTTCACTTGGGTATTATGCGGCCAATACTGCTTATCTATTTCGCTGGCGGGCAGGGCAAACAGCAACGCAACAGATTGATCGCCCATGTTGATGGATTCTACTGACCAAATCTTATTGCGCGCAAAACCATGCTGCGGAAAGCCTTGGATATCGCTCATCCCAAACCAAGGCCAACAAACTGGAATTCCACCTCTGATGCCATTGCCTGGTTGGTAATCGTCGGCACTTGATACCCATAAAAGTGGTGATTTTCCACTGGGTGTAAATTGATCTATTTGCGCCCCTTGCAAAAAAATACGCGCTTGGCAAAACGCGGTATCGACAGCAACATAATCGAGACCATTGGCATGTCTCTTGGTGGTAACTGAACCCATAATCTGTGTCCTTGTATGTGTGAATCCAAGCCGATAGCTTATAAATCAACAGAAACAATTGGCTTATTGGTTAAATGATTTGGGCTTACTTAATAAAATGCAGTAAGCGATTATTGGCTGGCATAGCAATGTCTTCTCGAAGCGTTAGCCCTTGCTGCTGTGCTAATTGACAGATCCATTCGATATCGCGGATGCCGCTTTGGGGATTATTGTGTTGTAAAGACATATTGAACTGTCGATTACTGTCACTGGTAAATTGGCCTTGGTAATTGAACGGACCATAAATAACTAATGAGCCAGTGTTTACCAATAGATTACCCACGCCAATAAAAAATGCTTCAACCATAGTCTTACTCATAATATGCAGAGTATTAGCACTGAATATCGCATCGACATTTGATGTCAGTTGCGGCCAAGGCTGGGTGACATCTAATTCAATAGCCGGCTGTAAGTTTGGTGATGCTTGCAAATTGAGACGAGCTTGCAAATTAGGTAGATAATGCCGTTGATCGCTTGGTTGCCAGCGGATATGCGGAAGATGGTTAGCAAAATACACGCTATGCTGGCCAGTACCACTGCCTATTTCAAGCAAATGAACGCAACTAGGAAGCCACTTTGTTAATAGCGTTAATATAGGCTGCTGGTTATTTTCACAAGCTTGCGAAAAAGGTAGCTGTTGTAACGTTAATGATTGAGGCATTACGAGATATCAATTCTATCCATTTCTAATTGCTGTAATGCTATCACCGCTTGAGTGCGATTGCGAACCCCCAATTTGCGAAATATTGCCGTTGCATGAGCCTTGATGGTGGCTTCTGATACCCCAAAATCATAAGCAATTTGTTTGTTGAGTAACCCTTCGGCAAACATCTGTAGTACGCGATATTGCTGCGGGGTTAAATCAGATAGACGTGAGGCCATTTTGTCGGTTGGATCATCAGAAACCGGCACAATTTGGATACCTTTGGGTAACCAAATATCACCGTATAACACCGCGTTTAACGCTTCTTCCAACACTTCCATAGACGCTGATTTCGGTATGAATCCGCTACTACCATAATGTATTGCTCGGCTTATGGTATTGATGTCTTCGTGGGCAGAAATCACCACCACAGGTATGTCTGGATGATGGGTTCTAAGGTGGATTAACGTTGAATAACCGTGAGAGCCAGGCATCTGTAGGTCAAGTAAGATTAAGTCAAACGGTTGGTCTTTCTCATCAAGGACATGTTGTAATGCCTCGGCACTATCAGCCTCAAACCATTGCGTGTGTTCAAAGGCATTACTCAGCGCTAGCCTTAAGGCATTACGGAATAATGGATGGTCATCTGCAATAATGATATTTAAATTTTCGAGCTTCATGGCGTTTTTTATTCTATGTTGCACGTGAAGATAAACTCAATGTAACAGAAAAGTAATCGAGTATTCTATTGCTTTGTGCAAGATTATCATTGATTTGAATAAAAACAATCAAACTATAGACTTTAGTCTAGTGAGCGAAATGATGATGCAGCCATCTATCTGACTGCATTTACTGGGGTGTTATTAATTATGTGGCCACACTTGGGTCGGGTTTCGATTTTCATCTACCGCAACAAAAGTAAACACGCCACGTATTGCATGTTCCCTATGATCGCGGTACATATCTTCAACATAAATATTCACTTCAACTTTTAGCGATGTGTTACCAACATGGATCACATTTGCAATCAGCTCAGCCAAGCTGCCAGCGGGTATCGCTTTTTTGAAATCAATCCGATCAGAACTCACGGTTACTAATGATTTACGACAAAAACGTGTAGCGGCAATAAATGCTGTTTCATCCATCCAGGCTAATGCATCACCACCAAATAAGGTGTTATGGTGATTAGTATTAGATGGGAAAATTGCCTTAATAACGCGGGCTTCTGATTGAGCAATACGTGCTGCAATGTCATCAGGGAAATGGTTTTGAGTTTGTGCTGGGTTTTGAGCAAGGGACATACAACGACCTAATGTTATGCGGTTCAATAAAGAATTAAGCGAAAAAGCCGCACATTGTACTGTATTGAGCGTATTCGTGTCGATGTTGTGGTGCTTATTTGTCGATAAGGCCTCACGGTTGTGCAACCTTATCGACAATATGTTGTTTAATAGTAACAACTGAATTATTTGATTAACCTAATGTGCTTAAATGCAGTTGTCAATTGAGTTGATGTCTATTCTGCACAGGCTAAATTAATAACGAAGCAATACCGTTGATACTATTTGTTTGTTGGGATTTAGGGTCACAATATATAAACGATCAAATTCACTGGCGTCATCAATCGGTATTTGTTGCTTTGCCCCGAGTTTTTCAACTAAATCTGTCGAAGTATTACTGTGGCCTACCACTAAAATATTACCCTGTTCGGCTAATAACTGCTGGGCAAAGTTTGCCATATTTTGAGGATCATAAACACTCAGCTCCAGGTGTTGATCTTGAGCGACTTGCTTGGCTGTTTCACGGGTACGATTATAATCAGTGGTGTAGACTTTTTGTAAAGAGGTCGCCGATAACACTGTCGCTAAACGTAAGGCTCGTAATTGTCCTTGTGCAGATAAACTGGGATTTTGACCAGCACTTTTTTCTGCATGCCTAACGATAAAGATAACGTGATTACTTGTGGCCCCTTTATGGTTAAGATCAACTGATGTCGACTCTGGCGCCTGTGCCATTATCGATATGCTCATCAAGCTCATCAAACCAATCAGTATGCTGGTTATTATCTGTTTCAAGTGGTTAATCCGCTAAGTAATATTCGATGGTTGATACCACACGCACTTGCTTAATGTAGGGCGTATTCTTATCTCTGTTACTGATACTGAATTGCCCTTGAGTGGCCTTTTTAATTTTTCCTAATCGGCTTTGAGAATCTTTAGCAAATTTTTCGGCCACTGAGCGGGCATTGGTGGTCGATTCTTCAATCATTTTTGGCTTAACGTCATTTAATCGGCTGAAAATATACTCGACTTGGGCATCATAGTTATTCTGCGAGAATACAATGCCCGTTTTCCCCAGCTCAGTTAATTGCGGCATGACACCACGCACTTTATCGATGTCATTAGAATAAACCGTAATGGTTTGTGTCGCGGTATAGCGCAATTCTATTGGTTGATTACCACCATATTGTTGCGCCAATTTATCGGTAATTGTCGGCGCTGTGAGGGTAATTTCTTTTGGATCGATATGTTGCTCAGTTAAAAAACTGACCACTTGGTTGTTTTGTGCTTCCAGCTGTTTATACAATTCATCGAGATTATTATTGGCTGCGGTAAATTGGATAGGCCAGATCACAATGTCAGCAGGATATTCATTTTCTGCTAACCCTTTAACTGTGACACTGCGCTCAAGTAATTTGTATTCAACAATGGCTTGTTTGAGTAACAGACCCAAAGCACCAAAGCCCAGCGCAATGAATATTCCAAAAACAGCAGCACTACGAGACGAACTTTGCATAATAACATCCTTATTAATAGGTAACACTGTGGCTCGACGAAGGTGACTCTTTGTTGCAGAGAATGAATCGAAGTACCTCATTATCATATAAGGGCATCATTATGGTCAAATAAGGCACTATCAACAATCATCGTCAGTCCAATGAAGGGCGATCATAATCGAATATGGACTCAATATTGGTTTTATGGATTATTTTTAATCCTATTTTTTGCGTATTGTCAGTGTTGCAACAATACTTACAAGCGCAAATAACACAATTGCTATATTGCCTTTATCACTTGGATAACGTTTTAAGCTATTCAATTTACTATATTAAAAAAACTCAATGCTGTGAGCACAACCTCGCCTTAAAGGAATTAATATGTCTTCTCGGTTAACCGCACAGCTTATTCTTCATGGGTTTGATGATTCATTACCAGCATGGCGCCGAGTGATTTTTCAACGATTATTTAGCATATTAGCTTTATTGTGTATTCCGGTTTACATCACCAGTGTCTATTTGTGCGTCGTTAAAAACTTATGGGGCATGGCAATATTTGATACTCTCGCTTATGGAATATTGTTATTCATATTGTTTTATCCTCGCATTACTGATAGGCAAAAATTTATCGTAGGATGTTACCTTGCGTTTGGTATCGGTATTGGTTTTGTCATTGCTATCGGCCCCTCTGGTGCGGGCTTTTTTTGGCTATTTGCTTTCCCTCCACTGTGCAGCATTTTGCTCGGCGAAAAAATGGCGCTATGGGCTCAAGTTGTCAACGCGATATCGCTATTATTAATCGGTATAGCCTATCAATACCAACTAGTTCATTGGTCTGATGTGAGTGGATTTTCAATCTTAATCTGGTATGTGGTAGCGATTAACTTTTTAGTGACTAATGCCATTGTGACTCAGTCTATATCTTATTTGTTGGGTAAATTAACGCATTCGTTAGCATCTACTTTGGCCTCACGTAAAGCCACTGTGATGGGATTAGCTAAGTTAGCTGAGTACCGTGATAATGAAACGGGGGCGCATTTAATCAGAATGCAGCAGTATGCCAATATGCTGGCAAAACAACGATTAACTGATGAGCATGTTCCACAAGAATTAACCGAAGCTTTTATTCAAGAAATAAGCCTTTCAGCCATTTTGCATGATATAGGTAAAGTGGGTATTGCCGATCATATCTTATTAAAACCTGGACGCTTAACGGCAGAAGAGTTCGAGCAAATTAAGGCGCATCCAGTGATAGGTGAAAAAGTACTTAATAGTCTATTAGCCTATGCCCCAGAATGTTCATTTATTCGGATGGGGCGCGACATTGCCGGAGCTCACCATGAAAAAGTGGGATGGCAGCGGCTATCCTAAGGGGTTAATCGGTGATGCAATTCCCTTGTCTGCGAGAATAGTGGCTCTGGTTGATGTATATGACGCATTAACATCACCACGCTGTTACAAGAGGCCGTTTAGCCATGAAGAAGCGATGACGCTTATTTTAGAAGGTAAAGGTAAACATTTTGACCCTGAGTTAGTCGACAGCTTGGTGATGATCAGTGAACAGTTTGCCGTATTGTCTAAAGCCTCTTTACTAGAACAAGAGTAATAGGATGGATTTAAGACTATAAATGGCAATGCCAGTCATAAATGACTGGCATTGGTAAACGTTCATCAAGCTGCTCAACTAGCGAATAAGTCAGTAAGGACTTATTGTGCGAGTAAGGCTTTACGCTCTCTTGATGCTTGAGCTAAATCACGTAACAGTTTTTCTGAATCAGCCCAATGTAAACAGGCATCGGTAATACTTTGACCATAAACTAAAGGTTCGCCTTTAACGACTTTTTGATTACCTTCAATCATAAAGCTTTCTGCCATAATACCGGCGATAGCTGTGCTACCACTGCGCAGTTGCGCTATGATGCTATCGGCAACATTTAACTGATTTTTATGCTGTTTTTCACTGTTGCCGTGGCTAAAGTCAACCACCATACGCTGAGTTACACCCACTTGTTCAAGTTGGGCGCGAGCCACTTCAATGTCCTCTGCACAATAGTTTGGTGTTTTCCCACCTCGTAAAATAATATGCCCAAATGGATTGCCGTGAGTACGATATACCGCCATGGCGCCATCTTTATCCGGAGAATAAAAAATATGTGGAGCTTGGGCTGCGCGAACAGCGTCAACAGCGATATTAATGTTACCGTCGGTACCATTTTTAAAGCCCACAGGACAGGACAACGCAGACGCCATTTCACGGTGAATTTGGCTTTCGGTGGTACGTGCGCCAATAGCGCCCCAAGTGATTAAGTCAGCAATATATTGACCGTTTACCATGTCTAAAAATTCAGTGGCGATAGGCAGTTTTAATTCGGTGATCTGCTGCAATAGTTCGCGCGCCAAGCGCAAGCCTTTGTTGGGGCTAAAGCTGCCGTCTAAATCAGGATCCGAAATTAATCCCTTCCAGCCAACAATAGTGCGAGGCTTTTCAAAATAGACCCGCATCAGAATGCATAAGTCATCTTTTAGTTCGTGGTGAAGTGCCGATAAGCGCTCGGCATATTCAAGTGCCGCTTTGGTATCGTGAATTGAACAAGGGCCAATAATGACTAATAAGCGTTGGTCTTCACCGGCAATAATGGCTTCAACTTCTCGGCGCTGTGCAACAAGATAGTCTGCAGCATCTTGAGTCAAAGGGTATTCTGATGCCAGTTGAGCGGGTGAAATGACTTTGCTTAAAAGGGTAGTTCGTAGTTCATCTGTTTTAATTGTCATGCATATTACCGAGAAATCGTGAGATGCATCAGCATCATATTACTCGGGATTATATACCCAAAGAAGTTCAAGATGCGAGGCTTAGCCTCGGATTCTCTGGCTGAATAAACAGATTGCTGTAAACGGCTTACCCGAATTAAGCGAGTCAGTCTGGGTTTGAAAGCCTATTTACAGCGTATTTTATTGTTTATAAATTAGAACATGTGACGTTCTAAACCGGTTATATCAATAATTTTTGTGGCAATTTCTTCAACCGAATGATTGGTGGTATTCACAAAAGGGATACGTTCTTTTTTATACATCATTTCCACTTCTTTCACTTCAAGCTTGCATTGTCTTAATGATGAATAACGGCTGTTTTCCATTCGGCTTTGACGAATTTCATGCAAACGATGTGGATCGATTGTTAAGCCAAATAATTTTGATTTATTGCGTTTTAATGCCTCAGGTAACTGAAGGTTATCCATATCATCTTCAGTAAACGGGTAGTTTGCAGCCTTTATACCAAACTGCATCGACAAATATAAACTGGAGGGGGTTTTACCACAGCGAGATACGCCCAATAAAATGATATCGGCTTTATCCATGTGTTTCATGGTTTGGCCATCGTCGTTTTCCATTGTGTAGTTAATCGCATCTATACGAGTTTCGTAACCGTGGTTACTTTTACCATGAGTTCGATGCAATAAAGGCTTAGCTTGCACGCCCAAGTGTTGTTCTAATGGCGCGACAAAGGTATTCAAAAAGTCATAATCGACACATTCGCTTGAAAAAATTACATTGCGGATTTCCGGATTAATGATTGAGTGGAACACAAGTGGTCTTACACCTGTTGTAATAAAACAATCATTTATTTGTTGCTTCACTTTTTGTGCTTTCTGAATCGTTTCCACAAACGGAATCGTAAGTGCTTCAAATTCTATGGGAAATTGCGAAAGCACCGCATGCCCAAAAACCTCAGCTGTGATCGCGGTCCCATCTGAAATGTAGAATACTTTTGGTGTCATTCTGACCTCTTGTAGTAATAAAATTACAAATAAAATTATAGATTTACGCGTGTTGTATGGGAGTGTAAGATGCTATTGCCCTCGTGTGAAGTGGCCACTGAAATAAAAACTTGCGGAGATAAAACTGTGCAGCAATACGTACTCTGGTATCAAGAATTAGGCATGGGTGATGTAAACAAGGTTGGCGGTAAAAACGCATCCCTTGGTGAGATGATCAGCAATCTGGCTAATGCAGGGGTTCAAGTTCCTGGCGGTTTTGCAACGACCTCTCATGCGTTCAATGAGTTCCTTGAACAAAGTGGAGTTAACCAGAAAATTTTTGACATTCTGGCGACATTGGATGTTGATGATGTCAATGAACTGGCAAAAGTAGGTGCCCAGATCAGACAATGGGTTATTGAAACCCCATTTCAACCCGCATTAGAAGACGCGATTCGCGAAGCTTACGAGCAATTGTCGAGCGAAACGAAAGAAGCATCATTTGCTGTGCGTTCTTCAGCCACTGCTGAAGATATGCCTGATGCATCTTTTGCTGGTCAACAAGAAACCTTCCTCAACGTTAAAGGGTTCGATGCTGTCATGCTGGCAATTAAGCATGTATACGCATCACTGTTTAACGACCGTGCAATTTCTTACCGTGTCCACCAAGGTTATGAGCATCAAGGTGTCGCTTTATCTGCTGGCGTACAACGTATGGTCCGTTCAGACAAAGCCGCATCTGGGGTGATGTTCACTATGGACACTGAATCAGGTAATAATGACGTTGTATTTATCACTTCATCTTTTGGTTTAGGTGAAATGGTTGTACAAGGTGCTGTTAACCCTGATGAATTCTATGTGCACAAACCTATTTTAGCGCAAGGCCATCAGGCTGTTGTGCGTCGTAACATCGGCAGTAAGTTGATTCAGATGGTTTACTCTGATGATGCCGGCCATGGTAAGCAAGTTAAAATTGAAGACGTTGCTGCAGAGCAACGTCGTGTATTCTCGATTAATGATGAAGAAGTCATGGAGCTTGCTAAGCAAGCCATGGTGATTGAAAAGCATTATGGTCGTGCAATGGATATCGAATGGGCCAAAGACGGTAACGACGGAAAGTTATATATTGTCCAAGCTCGTCCAGAAACCGTTCGAAGCCGTGAAGATGTGCAGTTAATTGAACGCTATCACTTAAAAACCAAAGGCGAGGTGATCTGTGAAGGTCGTGCTATTGGCCATAAGATTGGTACTGGTGTCGCCAAGGTATTAACCTCTATCGACCAGATGGATCAAATTGAGCCAGGTGATGTGTTAGTGACTGACATGACAGACCCAGATTGGGAACCTATCATGAAACGTGCTAGTGCCATTGTAACCAACCGTGGTGGCCGTACTTGCCATGCTGCGATTATTGCACGTGAACTAGGTGTTCCTGCTGTTGTAGGTTGTGGTGATGTGACTGACCGTATTAAGACTGGCGACATAGTTACCGTATCTTGCGCTGAAGGTGATACTGGCTTAATTTTCTCGGGTAAACAAGAGTTTGAAATCGTCACTAACCGTGTTGATACCTTACCGCCTTTACCAATGAAAATTATGATGAACGTGGGTAACCCTGATCGTGCATTTGACTTTGCTCGTTTACCTAACGAAGGTGTGGGCTTAGCGCGTTTAGAGTTTATCATTAACCGTATGATTGGTATTCATCCTAAAGCGTTGCTTGACTTCAATGGCCAAACTGCTGAGCTACAGACCGAAATTAATGAAATGATCGCTGGGTATGACTCGCCAGTTGAGTTTTATGTTGCGCGTCTAGTTGAAGGTATCGCGACTATCGCATCGGCTTTTTATCCGAAGAAAGTTATCGTACGTATGTCAGACTTTAAGTCTAACGAGTATGCAAACTTAGTCGGTGGTGATCGTTACGAGCCAGATGAAGAAAATCCAATGTTGGGCTTCCGTGGTGCGAGCCGTTATATTTCTGAATCATTCCGCGATTGTTTCGCGCTCGAATGTGAAGCGATTAAACGTGTTCGTAATCAAATGGGCTTAACCAATGTTGAAGTGATGATCCCATTTGTGCGTACCGTAAACGAAGCATCTCAAGTTATTGAGTTACTAAAAGAACAAGGCTTAGAGCGCGGTAAAGATGGCTTACGCGTTATCATGATGTGTGAACTACCTTCAAACGCCTTGCTAGCTGACCAGTTCCTTGAGCATTTTGATGGTTTTTCTATCGGTTCAAACGATTTAACTCAGTTAACATTAGGGCTTGATCGTGACTCAGGAATCATCAGTCACTTGTTTGATGAGCGTAATGATGCGGTTAAAGCATTATTAGCCATGGCGATTAAAGCGGCTAAAGCGAAAGGTGCTTACGTCGGTATTTGTGGTCAAGGTCCTTCAGACCATTCTGATTTTGCTGCATGGTTAGTTGAGCAAGGTATTGATTCTGTATCGCTTAATCCTGATACCGTTATCGATACTTGGTTATATTTAGCTGAAGCTCATGGCTAAATTATGCTAAAAATTGCTGGTGGATTGTCTGCCTAACATGCAATTTTATCAAGTTGTTAGAAAAGCCGCTTTTTAGCGGCTTTTTTTTGTTTATAATGGCTGCAATATGCCAATAAATAATAAGTCCTCTATGTTACCTTTACTATCACATAAACAAACATTAGAACCTATCTATCTTGAGTATCTTGACGCGCTGGAGCAAAGCGAGTTTGAAGGTGAAATAGACAAGCGCTACAGTGCGCGGCTTATTCAGGCAACCGATAATTCTGTGTATCAATTTTTGCCACAAGCGGTGATTTATCCTTTACATCAACAAGATGTCGAGTTGGTATTATCGTTAGCGGCGCAACCTCAATACAAAGCTGTGACTTTCAGTGCGCGCGGCGGTGGAACGGGAACTAATGGTCAGTCATTAACCCACGGCTTGATTTTAGATGTGTCGCGGCACATGAACCAAGTACTCGAGATTAATGCCAAAGAGGGTTGGGCTAGGGTACAAGCAGGTGTGGTTAAAGATGCGTTAAATGATGCTTTGCGCCCGCACGGCTTCTTTTTTAGTCCAGATTTATCTACGTCAAACCGCGCGACAGTTGGCGGCATGGTTAACACCGATGCCTCTGGTGCGGGGTCACTAGTTTACGGTAAAACATCGGACCATGTGTTAGGACTGACCAGTGTTCTCATTGATGGCAGTGTACTCACTACTACGCCGATAGATCATGACAAAGTTGATCAACACCCTTTTGCTGCTAATCAACTTGGCAATGCCATTGCTAGCCAAGTAGCTGCTTTATGCCTACAAAAACGTGACACCATCATTGAACGTTTCCCTAAATTGAACCGATTTTTAACTGGTTATGATTTAAAGCACGTATGGAATGACGACCTAAGCCAGTTTGATTTATCGCGCATTTTAGCTGGCTCCGAAGGGACGCTGGCGGTGATCACCGAAACCAAGCTTAATCTAACGCCATTACCGAAAACGCGCATGATGGTGAATATTAAGTATGACTCCTTTGAGTCAGCGTTACGTCATGCCCCATCATTAGTTAAAGCCAGTGCCACAGTTGTTGAGACTGTTGATTCCAAGGTACTTAACCTTGCTCGCGAAGACATTATTTGGCATTCGGTGGCCGATCACATTAAAGCCGTACCGAATAAGATCATCGAAGGTCTTAACATGGTTGAATTTGCTGGTGAAGATGATGAAGTTAAACATAAAGTTGCCCTATTAGAAGAAATGCTCAGCGGACAACTCAGTCAACCTCAGTTTGGTTTAGTCGGTTTTCAAATCATTACCGACAGAAGTGATATTGACAGTATTTACGCTATGCGTAAAAAGGCCGTTGGCTTATTAGGTGCCACCAAAGGCACTCGTAAGCCGCTAGCCTTTGCTGAAGATACCGCTGTGCCACCAGAACACTTAGCCGACTATATTATGGAGTTTCGCGCACTGCTTGATAGCCATAATTTGCAGTACGGCATGTTTGGTCATGTCGATGCAGGCGTACTTCATGTGCGTCCGGCGCTTGATATGTGCGATGTCGCCGATGAACAATTACTCAAAGTGATATCTGATCAAGTGGCTGCATTAACGCTAAAATATGGCGGTTTAATGTGGGGCGAACACGGCAAAGGGGTTCGCGGTGAATATGGCCCCGCGGTGTTTGGCGAAGAACTCTACGGAGTACTTGAACAGATTAAAGGATTATTTGACCCTGACAATCGCTTAAACCCTGGTAAATTAGTCGCGCCACCTCAATCTGGCCCACTACTGTTTAATGTTGACAGTGCCAAACGTGGCAGTTTCGATAGACAAATCCCAGTGCAAGTGCGTAATGCTTTTCCTGACGTGATGAACTGTAATGGTAATGGATTGTGTTTTAACTACAGCAGCTATTCGCCTATGTGTCCGTCGTTTAAGGTCACTGGTGATCGAGTGCAATCACCAAAAGGGCGTGCCGGGTTAATGCGTGAATGGTTACGTTTGCTTGAAGCTGAAGGCGTTGATGTTGACGCGCTGGCAAAGTCGAAGCCACTTGGCTGGATGCAACGTACTCAAAATACCTTAAATAACCAACGTGATTATGACTACTCGCACGAAGTCATGGAATCTCTTAAAGGCTGTTTAGCCTGTAAAGCTTGTTCAGGTCAGTGTCCGGTTAAGGTCGATGTACCAAAGTTTAGGGCGCAGTTTTTCAATATTTACTACAAACGTTATTTGCGTCCGGCTAAAGATTATCTGGTTGCAGGTATCGAAGATTCATTGCCGTTAATGGCTGCTATGCCTAAATTGACTAATTTAGCTTCGCAAAATCCGTTGAGTAAATGGGTGATTAAAAAAGCGATTGGGTATGTTGATGCCCCCAAACTATCTGTGCCGACACTTAAACAGCGTTTAGACGGGCATTCTAGTCGTGGTTATGATTTGGATTCTTTGTACACAATCCCAGAAGACCAGCGCAATCAGTATGTGCTAGTTGTACAAGACCCGTTTAACAGCTTTTATGATGCTGACTTAGTTTATCGCTTTATTCAATTAATCGAAAAGCTCGGCTTTAAGCCGGTTTTACTGCCATTTAAACCCAATGGTAAACCGACCCATATAAAAGGCTTTTTAGACAAGTTTGCCAAAACAGCGCAAAACAGTGCTGATTTCTTAAACCGTGTTCATGCCCTTGGTATGCCGATGGTCGGCTTAGACCCTGCTTTGGTATTATGTTATCGCGATGAGTATAAAGAAGCCCTCGGCATGCGCCGTGGTCCCTTTGAGGTGCTTTTAGCCAATGAATGGTTAATGGATGTTGTTGCAAATAGAAAAGAAGCGACAACGTTAGCCAATGATGCGCCACAATATACCTGGTTTAGTCATTGTACAGAATCTACCGCAAAGCCTAATACCGCTAATGAATGGAAAGCCATTTTTAGTCATTTTGGCGCAAACTTGAGCAGTGTTAATTTAGGCTGTTGTGGGATGGCTGGCACCTATGGCCATGAACTTGAAAACCTTGAACGCTCTGAAAAACTGTTTGAAATGTCTTGGCAACCTAGCATTGAAAAAATAGCTGAACAAAGTCAAGTTTTGGTGTCGGGCTATTCTTGTCGTAGCCAAGTTAAGCGCTTTGCAGGCTTTAAACCTCAGCACCCAATTGAAGCCTTGCTCAAGTTAATGGCATAAAGGTATCAGCATAATGACAGATGAAACAGCAGCATTAGCTTCGTTTACCCAGCCTGATGGAGTGGCGCTGTGCAATGATGATGCACTGTTTCACATCCAAGCTAATGGCGATTGGTTATATTTAGACAGTCCGTTGCCCGCAAAATTTGCGGCTTTATTCAGCAGTATTTTACATTGTATCGATGGCGAGTATTTCTTAATGACTCCGGTGGAGAAGGTGAGAGTCTCTGTTGAGGCATATCCTTTACTGCTGGTGGACTATCAAGCTAATTCTGTTGCTGCTAATAATGTTAATGACAGTATTAAGCTGATATTTACCAATAGCATAGGTAAACAGCATTCCGTTGTTGATCGTGCTGATATCATAGTCACCGATGATGGTATATATGTACCATTAGTTCGCGGCTTGGTCGGGCAATTGAATCGAGCCAGCTACTATCGTTATATTAATGAATATTTATCTTTTGACTAAAAGCGCTTTTTTTAACGTATAGAGATGGTAATGTAAACATGTTCAAGTGTGGTTAGCTGCTGTATAGGCCAATATGGTAATAGGGCCAAAACATCCCACTGACGATGTAGGAGGTTTCATTTGAAACGCTTTGAAAGTTTAAGTTACCTGATTTCTCATCTGAATATTGCTTTGCAGCAAGAAATTGATACGCGCTTAAAGCGCTACGATTTAGACAGTAAACTTTGGCCGGTATTGTTTACCTTGTGGCAAGAAGAGGGCTTAAGTCAAACTGAGCTTTCTAAACGTTGTGATGTGGCCAATTACACCATGACCCGTCTGCTCGACCACCTGCAAGTTCAGGGGTTTATTACCCGTCATCAAGAAGCGGATAACCGCCGTGCATTTCAAATATTTTTAACCGACAACGGTAAAGCGTTGCAACAAGATTTACTTCACGAGGCTGCGTGGGTTAATGAACGATTTTTAGAAGCGCTGACAGATTCTGAGCAGCACGAGTTTATGCGTTTGTTGAATAAAGTGAATAAATTTAACCAATAACATATTGTTTTTGGTTACTAAGACCATAGGGCTTCACCGAGGCAAAATGAAGCTTGCCAGTTTCTATCCTGTAGTAGTTAAATGGCGAGCAACAAGGATCAACTAAGGTATTTTGCAGCCCCCCGCATTGTTGTACATCATTTATCGCGATGATCATTTATTCATTTATTGAATGGAAGTTAGCCAGTAACCATATCTATTTCTAATGAGAAAACCATCATGGCTTTTAACGATTTATTTAGACTCAGTTCCCATGCGGTGATCACCAATGACGATGGACAAGTGCTATTGTTAAAAGCCAATTATGGTAATAAACATTGGGGTCTGCCTGGTGGTGGGCTTGATCCTAATGAAACCATACATCAGGCGCTGCAGCGTGAATGTATGGAAGAGCTGGGTTATGCTGTGACGATAAATTATCTCTCTGGGGTGTACTTTCACAGTGCTTATCAATCTCAAGCGTTTATATTTCGTTGCCAGCTACCTGAGTCGGCTCAAATCATCTTAAGTGATGAACACAGTGAATATGCTTATTTCGCTGTTGCCGATCTACCTGCAGTGCAACAACAGCGAATCAATGAGTGTTTAGCTTTTAGTGGTGTGGTGACTAGTGCTGCCTTCTAATACCGCTAAGGCTCACAACAGTGGCTATCTTTATCGTCAATCAATTAACAATACATTGGCATAAGATTATGGGTTGAACATTCCTTTTAATACTATGTCATCGTAAGCGACAAAGCCTAAAATATTACCAGATTCAATCACTGGAGCTTTGTTTATATTGAAACGTTCAAATAAGCGTGCGGTATAGCGCACATCCATGTCTGCTGAAACAGCAAATACCGGTTTAATCATGATTTCATAAATGTTGGTGCGCTCAGGTGATTTGTCTCTGGCTAAAACTTTTCGGGCAATATCACTCATTAATACCATGCCATATTCGTCATGTTCATTGCGCTTATTGACCACTAAAATGTTCACTTTTTTACTGACGGCAACTTCAATGGCTTCTGCTACCGTATGCATTCCATCGATCATAGCGTAATGGTTATTCATCACATCGCGATTGCGGGTCGGGATTGTGCTACTCATATTTGATCCTCAATGTCTTTACTTAGCTTTTCAACTTGATGCGCCACACCAACGGCGTCTTCAACATCAATTTGAATCGCAATACCTTTACCAGAATTGGTGTCAAATTCACCTACTTTTGCAATAGTTTCTAGAATATGCCGACTCATGTGTTCTTCTACCAGCCATAAGATCACATCCCGCTGCACATCTAAGGTCAGTCCCATAAAGGTTTTCTTTTTTTCTAATCCTTCACCTCGGGCATGATTAATTACCGTAGCGCCAGTTGCGCCAGCGATACGCGCTGCATCGAGTACCTTGTCGGTACAGTCATCATCGACAAAGGCGACAATTAATTTAAAGCGCATAGGTTACTCCTTAATGGCTTTTCGTTTTGATAAGTAATCAACCACTTGGGCATAGCCCATCACAGTGATCATCGGAAATAAGCTGGCAAAGGCGATTAAACCAAACCCATCAATCAATGGATTACGCCCTTCAACATTAGTAGCAAGCCCAAGGCCTAATGCGGCGACAAGCGGAACAGTCACAGTAGAGGTTGTTACGCCTCCGGAGTCATAGGCTAATGGCACAATCATTTTAGGGGCGTAAAATGTTTGGATCACCACTACCACGTAGCCGGCCATAATGTAGTAATGAATGGGGTCGCCAACCACAATGCGAAAACAGCCTAAAGTGATGCCGATAGCGACTCCAAGTGCCACTGACATTCGCAAACCTTGAATGCCTATGGTGCCACCGGACACTTGGTTAGCTTTAATGGCCACAGCAATGAGTGAGGGTTCAGCAATTGTGGTACTAAAACCTATTGCAGCAGCAAATACATACACCCAAAAATAGTCTTGCCAAATGAACGGCGCATTATTACCGTCAGGATGTAAAAATGCGCTGGTGGTGAGTTGATTGGCCATGCTTTCACCAATAGGGAACAGCGCAAGTTGTAAGCCTACTAAGAAAAATGTTAGCCCAATAATGACATACACAAAGCCGAGTAGTACTTTGCGCCATTGGCTAACGGGACGTTTTAGTACGCCTAATTGAAAGCCAAACAAAATCACCGCAATGGGGATCACATCGCGAGCGGTCAGTAACAGAGTGGACATCAGTTCATTAAACAAATGTACGCCTTCTTCTTTTGATGATACTACTTAATTTAAAAATACCATGCCGTACAGCAATACAAAAATCATCGGACTAAGGCTGGCAAAAGCAATCAAACCAAAGCCATCAATCATCGGATTACGGCCTTTAATGACGCTGGCTAAGCCAACGCCCAGTGCGGTGACTAACGGAACAGTAATGGTCGATGTGGTAACGCCGCCAGAGTCATAAGCAATACCTATGATATTAGCTGGAGCAAAGCTGGTAAGGATCATCACCAATACGTAACCGCCAATAATAAGGTAATGAATTGGCCAACCTTTAAGGATACGGATCACCCCCAGTAAAATCGCGAGCCCAACCGAAACGGCAACAGTTAACCTTAATCCCATGGAATATGAGCTCATTGCTTGTTCATTGGATTCTATGGCGCCAGCGTCAGCGGCAACCTGTGCGGCTTCGTTTGCCACGGCAGTCAGTGCTGGCTCTGCTAATGTGGTCCCAAAACCTAATGAGAAAGAGAAAATAATTAACCAAAATACACTGCCTTTTCGGGCCAGGGCTTCTGCAAGTGATTCGCCTATAGGAAATAAGCCCATTTCTAAACCAAAGACAAAAAAGGTCAAGCCTAATACAACAAACACTATCCCCACAAGAATAGAGCCAAGTTCTGCCGGTGCTTGATGAAGTACAAATAGTTCAAAAAAACTGACCACTAAGATAATCGGAATAAGATCTTTAAAACTGCTGAGCATGGCGTGGAGCAATTTCATGATGGCTGACATCTTGGCTCCTGTAGTTTTTGGTCATTATTATCATTGGTGCCGGTGTTATTATATGGGCCTATACCATCGCAGGTGGCGTCATTTAGTTTGCCAATTAAGAGAGATTAAACAACATATTGTTTACAAAATTTTTCATTAAGTTGACGTGAGTCATAAAAATGATCCAAACTGTTTAAGATATCGATAATGGCTCACATTGTGTAAAGAATGACAAAGGGCCAAGGATAAAAAATAAAAAGGATTTAGACAGTAATGAAAACACTTTTACGTATATCAATAGCCGCGGCGTTTGTGAGTCAGTTTGCTTATGCAGAACCTACCGATATAGATAGTTTTTCTCAAGCTTACCAGCAATACAATGTTTCTCTTGAAAGCCACAATAACCAAGATACGCTGAAATATGCGCAACAAGCCTATGAGTTAGGCCAAATCAAGTTTGGTCAAGATAGCTTTGATAGCGCTAAGTTAGCCATCAATTATGCAAATGCGTTAATGGTTGAACCAAAGAACAACAATCAGGGCCGTGTTATTGAAGATGAAGCGACACTTAAGGCGCATCAATTATTTACATCTGCATTAGCCGTATACCGTGAAAACGTGACGGATAATGGCATCGAGTTAATTGATCCTTTGGTTGGGTTAGCTGAATCGACAACAGATGATAAATACGCAAAAACGTTATTATTTGAAGCAATTGAGATTGCTGATAAAGCTGACAATCAGTTGACGGTTGCCGAAGTGAAACTCATCGCGTTTCATCGCTTATCACGCACCGAGTATTATACTCGTAAAGTGAGAGATTTTGCGTTTGATGCTTATGATATTTATAGCCGTAAATTACCAGAAGATGCCATAAAACGAGTTGATGCTACTTACCTAGCTGGTGCGTTATATGAAGCTATGGGTAAGCCAACTCAAGCTATCGACAATTTAGTTGAAGTTATCAAACAATATCAGGCATTGCCTTATAGTCATCCCTATGAGCTTCGTGCGCATGCCTTGTTAGTGAAACTGTATGAACAAAAAGGCCTTGGCGATAAAGCTACTGAGCATTGCGTTGCAATTGGTAAAATGACTCCATGGAATGACCAACAAGAACAAACCCCGTTATTTAGAAAACCACCTAATTACCCTCAATCATATGCCCAAAGAAGAAAATCTGGTTGGGTGCAAGTTGAGTTTACGGTTGATGAAAATGGCTTTGTTAAATCGCCGGAGATTATTGACTCTAAAGGTGGTGTCCAGTTTGAAAAAGAATCGATAGAAGCACTTAGCCAGTGGCGTTATGCACCTAAATTTGTTGATGGCAAGCCAACAGAAGCAAAGTCTACTGTCCAGCTTGAGTTCACTATAGGTTAATAGCTCAATCAGCTGGTTTTATACTAATCCCATTAGATATGTTTAGTTAACTCAGCCAATACACGCTCAACATGGCAATGCACAAGACAACAAAGCTAGTTTCAATCAGAAACTGGCTTTTTTGTAGCTGTTTTTTGCCTTGCTTTAAAATAGTAACGAGTTGGTTTTGTTTATAAATACGGCACGAGACTAATTCTGTCTGTGGATCAACAATTAATTGGAATCGGCATTTTTTACCATTATTAAGCAGCACGTCATGCATACTTTGTAGGCCAAAGTTGAATTTTCGTGACACGACTTTGCCGTTAATAAATACCCGCTCTAGTCCACACCAATTACTTGCTTGTAGCTCAATATTGTCTTGATTGAGATGGTAAGTAAACTTAATCATAATGCCGTCCTTATCACATGATACTCGCGAGCCCTGTGTACAATAAAAGCAGAGTAATGTGACATTTTCCAGCATATAAATATGAACAATTTACGAAATGTAGCTATCTAGTTGGCCAGCTTAATAATATTTATTTTTTACAGATTCGGTTGCAAAAATGGGTTTTATGTACACTCTAATATTAGCTATCTATGATGAATTAAGCGTGCCGGGAGTGGCACAATAAGCAATTAAGTTAGCGGGTAAAAAAGCGACGACAAGCATAATTCAAACAGCAGCATTACGAGTAGTGTATCTGGAGGGTTAATTAGATTTTGCTATGACGTTGATTGCTAATATTAGCCATCGCTTCATCGAGATGGTCATCAGAATTTATCGAACGCAAAAGGCATTTAATAGATCTTTCCAAGTAATAATACCGACAATGATGTTGTTTTCTAATACTGGTAAGCAGCCTATATCATTGTCTAGAATCATTTTAGTTGCTTGGTTAATATCGCAATGAGGGGCAATAGTGATCGGGTTGTGAGTCATGACTTGATGAACCCTTTTTTGCAGGGTTTCTGTGTCTCGAATGAGCTCAGCTGCGGTACCAATATTAGGACTAAGCGCCCGCAAAAAGTCCCGATGAGACAAGATGCCACTCAATTTCTCGTTATCAACCACGAGCAAATGATGAAAGCTGACATTGTCAAAAATTTCTTTGGCAAGTACCAGCCGATCATCCATTTCTATGGTAACCACTCGAGTTGTCATGATGTCCGAGACACTGATACGGTTAGTCGTGCTATCTGATAATGTCTCTGTCAGCATTTCGGTAGAAGTTGTCATAAGCGATTCTCCACATATTTATTCTTTTATATCAGATAAATATCAGTGTAACAATCATTTAACGGCCAATGACAGTTGCTTACTCAGGTTAGTGCGCTATTGGCTCACGATGCAATTTTGTTTTCGGGTAAATGCCCCGCTAAATATTTTTGATATTTAATCGGTTTTAATTGATGGATATCGACTAACACTAAACCATCGATACAGTCACCAAACTCTGCATCAATACCAAAGTCTAAAAACTGAACGCCTTGGTTATCACACAGTTCACCATATTGCTTAAATAGTGTCGGTACTGATACAGCCATATTTGCAAGTGTCCGTTTGAGTATTTTAAAGTTTTCAGCATAGTCACTGCCATTAAATAGCTGGTGTAATTGATGCTGACGTTCGTCAGTGAATTGATATGAATTAAATGAGCTGGCTAAAACATCTTGGGTAGCAAATTGATGTTTATAAAAAAACACCAACATTTCTTTGGCTTGTACGGGTAAATTGTCGCTTAATGATACTGGACCAAAGAGGAAACGATACTGGGGATTGTTAATTAAAAATGCCCCAATACCTTGCCATAAATATTCTAAGCTACGACGCCCCCAATATTTAGGTTGCACAAAACTGCGTCCTAGCTCGAGTCCTTGGTCAAAATAGGGAGCAAACGCATCGTGGTATTCAAATAATGACTGACTATAGAGGCTGTTTTTACCAATGGTTTCATGTAGCATTTTGGCACTGGCAAAACGGTAAGAGCCAACAATCTCTAACTCATCCTTGTCCCATAACACTAAATGATAATAATGATTATCATATTTGTCGGTATCACGTCGCTTACCTGTACCTTCGCCCACCGCTCTAAATGCAATTTCACGAAGCCTGCCAATCTCACGCATAATCGCACTGCTTTGACTATGCTTGTATAAATAGATTTGTTTGTTGTCTTGGGTCTGCCCCAGTAATTCACATTGTTGTAGCGCTTGTTGAAGCTCACTGCGTTTTTCTGGATGGGCAATGGCATTCTGAGTTATAAATAATGGGCTGCGATTTTTACCAATGCGGTATAAATGATTTTTAAGCAGTTTTACTTTGGTTTTAAGGGGGAAGTCTTGGCTGCCGACCACTTCCTTGGCAATTAATTGCCCAATTCTCACCGGCATCACATGGTCCATCTGCTTAAACATTTCTTTAACCAGCAGCAAGGTGGCTAATGGTTTGTAGATCATTGATGCACCATAAAATGTGGCTGAGTTTTTAGCATCAACAAATATAGGTAAAAGCGGTGCATTACACGCGCGGGCCATTTTCAAAAAACCACTGTGCCAATGTAAGTCTGTTACGCCTGTAGGGCGCAAGCGTGATACTTCACCTGAGGGGAAAATTAATACCGCACCTTCGTTGTTAAGGTGATGATGGATTTCATTTAAATGTTGTTTCGGCGTGCCGCCAGTCATATTGCGTACTGGCAATAAAATTGAATGCAGTGGCTTAATGGCCATGAGTAATTCATTGGCAACGACTTTTATGTCTGGTCTAACTTGGCTAATTAATTTGATTAACGCTAATGCGTCTAACGAACCAATAGGGTGATTAGCATAGATCACCACACGACCTTCGATAGGAATATTTTCAATTTCGTTATTAGGCACACTGTAACTGAAATTTAAACATGCAAGAATTTGTTCAACAAAATCGACGCCGGATAAATGCGCGTGTTCATTGGCCATGTCGTTACACTGCTTTTCATGCAGTAAATAGCGCAACATTGCTCTTGTTGGCACGGCTAACCAAGGCTTGTTATGCACATTGGGCAGGTTTTTTTCTACTACATTATCGACAGAAAATATCATATTTTAGCCTTATTTATGCAACGTGTTGGGGCTGAGGCGTAATGATTAACTCGGTTTGTGAAGCGCCGAAATAAATCGTGTTGACAACTTTTGCTTGTAACGTTTGTTCATCCCACTTGAGCAACTTCACGTTACCCGTCAGGGTTTCAGCAATTAAGGTGCAATTTTCGACCCAGTCGCCATCATTGGCATAGGTGATAGTGCGATTATTGATAGTGTGCTGTGATAACTCTGGTTGATGGATATGACCACAGATAACCATGTCGACCTGTTGTTTAGCACAATAGCGAAGTACTGCATCTCGATACTGATTAATGGCTTGTTGGGCTTTATTGACCCGCAGCTTTATATAGCTGGCTAATGACCAATACGGGTATCCTAAGCGGCTTCTAACACTGTGTAATTGGCGGTTTGACCAAAGTAAAACGTCATATAAATGGTCACCTAATTTAGCGTAGATCCGGCTGACACAAACTTGGGCGTCAAATTGATCACCATGAAGAATTAAAAAGCGTTTGCCATTAATGGACTGATGGACATACTGTTTGGCGAGGGTAATACCTCTAAAGTGACTGTCTGCGTAGCTTTTAAACGCTTCATCGTGATTACCGGGGATATAGATAACTTGAGTGCCATTACTGGCCAGTTCGAGGATTTTCTGGATGACGTTGTTATGACTTTCTGGCCAAAAGACCCGTTTTTTTAATGCCCAAATATCAATAATATCGCCCACCAGATACAAATATTGGCACTGGCTATGATTTAGAAAATGTAATAAAAATTCTGCTTTGCAATCTATGCTGCCTAAATGCACATCAGAAATCCACAGTGCATGAAAATGCTGGATTTCCCCAGACGTAGTTAAATGAGATAACGGTTGGCGTTGCTGGTTACTCTTATTGCTGTGGGAGTTCATCTGCCTTCACCCCTAATACACAGATTGCGTCAGTGTTAACTTAGAGTAGGGCAGTTATTTGACGCTAAGGTGAACGATTTGTTGCAACTTGATTAAGCTTGCTACTTAAGTTGGATCATAAAAAAAGGAAATGCCTAAGCATTTCCTTGTACATCAGAGTAAAAATCACTCTTAATCAAGCATATTAATGATTGATATTAACGAGCCGCGTCGATAATCGCTTTAGCCATTTCATCTGCAACTGAGCCTGTGGTGCGATCTTCAGCATCAGCACGCTCAAAAATGGTCAGTAGCGTATTGTAAATCTGTTCTACTTTGGCGGTTGACGCTATAGCATCATAGTTTTTCTCGAACGACACATTGATAATACCGCCAGCGTTTATCACATAATCTGGCGCATACAAAATACCCATTTGCTTGAGTTTTTCACCATGGCGAACTTCAGCTAACTGGTTGTTGGCACAACCAGCAACTATGGTGGCTTTGAGTAATGGTAAGGTCGTATCGTTAAGTGTTGCACCTAATGCGCATGGCGCATATACATCAACATCTTGGGTATAGATATCTTGCGGTGCGACAAGAGTTGCACCAAATTCGCTAGCAACACGGTCAAGTGAAGCTTGATGAATGTCGGTTACAATCAGCTCAGCGCCTGCTTCGTGTAAATGCTTACACAAGTAGTAACCCACGTGACCGACTCCTTGCACTGACACTTTAATGCCTTGTAGGCTGTCGATACCTCGTTGATGTTTTATCGCAGCTTTAATACCAAGGTAAGTGCCTAAGGCGGTCAGAGGTGATGGATCACCTGATTTACCTTCCAGACCTGCTACGAATTCAGTTTCACGATTGGCTATCATCATGTCTGACGTTGAAACACCAACATCTTCAGCTGAGTAGTATTTTCCGCCTAAACTGTTCACAAAGCGTCCGAATGCAAGAAATAACGCTTCGCGGTCGGTGGTTTTCGGATCGGCAATAATAACCGCTTTACCACCACCCATAGTAAGACCGGCCAATGCATTCTTATAAGTCATACCGCGAGAAAGGCGTAATACGTCTGTTAAAGCTTCATCATCCGATTGATAATTCCACATACGACAACCACCTACCGCTGGTCCGAGGTTAGTGTTGTGTACAGCAATGATGGCTTTTAAACCACTTTGCTTATCATGACAAAAGACCACCTGTTCGTGTTCATCGAACGAAACATGATTAAAAACTGCCACGTGACATCTCCGTTTACTAGCTTGTTAAAGTAAAGTTTTGGCACCTGACGCAATTGAGTACATAAGGTGCTAACGACTGCTTGTTATATTTATTGCAGCAAGATAGCATTTAGAGATACTCTCAACAAAGCATGATTTAGTTATTTTTGTGATTAGTGTGGCAATTTAGCTTGCCACTTTACGTAAACGTAAAGTATTTTGTGTTACGTAATTGTTTTTTGATTAAATCGCAGGTAAGTTTTTTGTTCTAATCTGCATTATAACAATAAGATAGGAAGTATTATGACTGAAGAAGTTGCAGAACAGGTTGCACAGCCAACACCAGAGCCAGAAGCATTAAGACAAGAATGGGTGCGAACTCAATTCCAAAAGGCGAATCGTTTTTTGGCTGAAAAAGGGGTGATCCCAAGCAAAGTCCTTGCTGACGAAAGTCGTTATCTTGCACCTTATTTAGCTATTTGGAAGATGGAATCGAAACAGCCTAAAAAACAAACCTTTTGGGTGATGTCGGGCGATTTACCGTCGGACTATGTTGATGTGAAAGTGGCCGCAACGGCGCGTGACGCGATTAGACATTTTTCGATGATGTGGCAACTTAAAGCGGAAAACTTGCATAAGTCAGGTGTCACCAAAGATGCTACCCAACTGAAATTTGCGCAGTTATTGGTGTCGCGTGCAGAAAGTCTATATAAAATGCATCAAGATGAAAAATTGTGGGCGTAACAGCCTGAGTCACCAAACTAACGTAACAGACACAAAAAAGGCACTGTTAGTGCCTTTTTTATTATTTTAGCTAAGCGAGGTTAATAACCATCACTCAGCTTAGTCGCTTATACGCTATTGCTCAGACGCTTATTCGCAATCGTCTTCTGCTAAGTAGAATAATCCTTGATTGAGTAATCCCGTGATGACATCTAGCGCTGCCACATTGTCAGTGAATAAATGAGCCTCATTAGGGGTAATGCTCACTTGATTGGCCAAAAGTTGTAGCATGTCATTCGGCGCATCAGCAAAGGTGTACACTTCACCGTTAATAAACAAACGTGGTAGGTTATCATTTTCTAAGCGCAAGACTTTTAGACCACCGATACGTTGAATAACCGCACCTTGTTCAATGGCTTCTAATAAATCATCAGCCGTTAATGGCTCTTCGCCTTCACAAATATCCAGTTCAAAACGATTTTGACTGAGTAATTTACCTAACATAGTCTGGTAGCTGGCAGGATCTTGTGCCAACTGCGTCAATAAATCCATGATGCCTTGTTGATGAGTTTGGCTGATAAGGCCGGGTTCTGCTGGCTCGTCAGATGACGTGAAACGCTTCTGCCCCTGGTTGCTGTCAATTAACGCGTCAGCTAATTCAGTTAATAGCTCTTGCTGACTTGGGGCTCTAAATCCAATGGAATACGACATAGCCAGTGATAATGTTTCGCCGCAATGTGGGTATCCTGGTGGAATATAAAGTACATCACCTTTTTGTAAAATCACATCAATAATCGGCTCAAAATCGTCAACCAAAGGCGAGTTTGGATTATCGCCGCGGCGTTTATGTTGCCCTTTATCGCCCACTTTCCAACGACGCTCCCCATCACCTTGAATGATAAACACATCGTAATTGTCGATATGCGGGCCAACACCACCACCAGGTGTGGCAAATGATGCCATTAAGTCGTCAAAGCGCCAGTCTGGTAAAAATCGGAACGCTTCGACTAAAGCCTGCGAATCTGGGTACCAATGATTGACGGCTTGGACTAATAATTGCCAGTCGTCTTCACCAAATTGGTCGTAGTCTTCAAATGGACCTTGAACAACGTCCCAGTCATCACCTTTGGTCACCACAACACGTGACGATATTTCTTCTTCACAGGCAAGTCCAGCAAGTTCATCTGCTGCGATAGGGTCTTCAAAGTCGACAAAAGCCTGTTTGATCACAAGTGGTTTTTGTTGCCAATGCTGTTTAATAAAGGCTTGGGTATCAATATTTAATGTGTACATGGTTAATCTCAGATCGGATAATAAATAGGTGCAATATTCTGATTTAGCTTACTTAGCCCATCTCTTAATCTGAGTTGAGATTAGTGAGTCTTAATGAACAATAACGTATTTTCAGCAGAATAATAACAGGTATTTCATACAATAAAAAAGCGGCCACATATGCGACCGCTCATGTTATGCATAAAGCGTGTAAGACTATTTTAGCTCATCAACAAAGGCTTCTGCGGCCAATATAGTTTGCTGGAGTCATTTTTTTTCAATTCAACTTTTACGTGTTCTGGTAATTCAAGACCATCAATAAATACTGCAAGTTGTGCCGCATCAATACGCTTACCACGTGTCAGTTCTTTTAGTTTCTCATACGGTTTTTCAATGCCGTAACGACGCATAACGGTTTGTACTGGTTCTGCCAGAACTTCCCAGTTTTTGTCTAATTCCGCTAAAAGTTGTGCTTCATTGACTTCTAACTTGCTAATGCCTTTTAAGGTCGCTTGATAAGCTATTAACGAGTGAGCCATACCTACGCCTAAGTTACGTAATACGGTTGAGTCAGTTAGGTCACGTTGCCATCTTGATACCGGTAATTTAGCCGCTAAGTGTTGCATTAGCGCGTTAGCGATACCTAAGTTACCTTCGGAGTTTTCAAAATCAATTGGATTGACTTTGTGCGGCATGGTTGATGAACCAATTTCGCCAGCGATAGTGCGCTGCTTAAAGTGGCCTAGTGCAACATAACCCCAAATATCACGATCAAAATCGATTAGGATGGTGTTGAAACGAGCAATGGCATCGAACAATTCAGCAATGTAATCATGCGGCTCAATTTGGGTGGTATACGCGTTCCAATTAATACCAAGACTGGTTACAAAACGTTGCGACAGCTCATGCCAGTTAACTTCAGGGTAGGCTGAAATGTGGGCATTATAGTTACCCACAGCACCGTTAATTTTACCCATGATTTCAACTGCGTTGATTTGGTTTAATTGGCGGTCTAAACGCACAGCAACGTTAGCCATTTCTTTACCAAGTGTTGATGGCGATGCTGGCTGGCCGTGGGTTCGCGACATTAGCGGTACGCTTTTATTGTCATGTGCTAATTTTTTGATAGCATCAATAATTTGCTGACACTGTGGTACTAATACTTGCTCGCGCGCTTCTTTTAACATTAAGCCATGAGATAAGTTGTTGATGTCTTCAGAAGTACAGGCAAAGTGCACAAATTCATCGATAGCAACTAGCTCGGCGTTGTCGGCAATTTGCTCTTTAATGAAATACTCAACCGCTTTTACATCGTGATTAGTGGTGCTTTCAATCGCCTTAATACGCAGGGCGTCTTGTTCGCTAAAATTGTCTTTGATGCTGTCTAACAAGGCGAGGGCGGTTTCGCTAAAAGGGGGAACTTCTTCAATCTCTGGGCAGCTAGATAATAGCTTTAACCAATTGATTTCAACTTGAACACGGTACTTAGTAAGACCGAACTCGCTGAAAATCCCTCGTAATGAGGCGGTTTTGCTACCATAACGACCGTCTATCGGAGAGATAGCAGTTAGTGCGGAAAGATCCATTTGAAGCTCCTTGATGAACTTAGTTGTAGGGTGATTCGATTAATTGTTATTTTGGCTTTGTTTTGCTGTGTCAAATATTGCCTTGCGAGCAAACACCAGATGGCGGCGTTTGCCACCTAATTGACGCCATAATACTGCACTGCGCATTGCTGCAAGCAGCAAAGCACGAATTTTATGTTGCACCTGAGGTTGCTTTAGGCAATCGGGATTACCCGATATTTGTAATTTAGGCCCTAATTCGCTGATGACATCACTATAAATACTGGCAAAATTGGCCAGGACTTGTTCATCAGTAATGGCAAAGTGTGCTAATTGGCGATGCACTTGATTGATGCGCTCAGCAAGCATGCCCAAACCATTTGGAGAGCGTGCAAGCTTTCGTTCCAGGGTTAACACGCCAACAAGGTAACGAGTGGTTTCGACATCTTTGTTGCTGCCATCCCCAAGCTGATTTTGGATCAATTGGTAACCATTATCTAAAATGGTTTTATCCTGATACACATCTGCCGTGGATTCTGGTTCGGTGACTAAAATAGTGTTGAGAGTTGCCGCTAAGGCGTCTTTGTCACTTTCACCGTGGCGGGCTAAATACTGCACTTGACCGATAGCTTGTAAAATACCGGCAAAAGCCATAGTGCGTTCAAACAAGATGTTGTCTGGAGTTTGGCTCACGGATTATCCTCGGATTAAGGTATCGATTATGCCGCCACCTAAACAGATGTCACCATCATAAAATACTGCTGATTGCCCTGGGGTCACTGCGGCAACGGGTTCATCAAACATCACGGTAATGTTTTCGGCGTCATCATAAGAGAGTGTGCAGCCGACATCACGTTGACGATAACGAGTTTTAACCGTGATATGGCAATGATTGGCGGGACCTTTTCGATCGACCCAATGCAGTTGATTAACTGTCATGCCGTTGGACATCAGGCGAGGGTGATTGCCCCCCTTGCGCTACAATCAACACATTACGGACTAAATCTTTTTCAACCACATACCATGGGTCTTCATTACTGTTTTTAAGTCCACCAATGCCAAGGCCTTTGCGTTGTCCAAGCGTGTGGTACATCAAACCTTGGTGAGTTCCAATGACTTCGCCTTCAGAGGTTTCAATATCTCCAGGCTGTGCAGGTAAATAGGTGGCTAAAAAAGTCGGTAAATTTGCGTTCACCGATAAAGCATATGCCAGTGCTGTCTTTTTTATCGTGAGTAATTAATCCCAGTTTTTGGGCTATTTCGCGAACTTGATGTTTTTCAAGTTCACCAACCGGGAATAAGCTGCGACTGACTTGTTCATGACTTAAGGTGTATAAAAAATAGCTTTGATCTTTATTACCATCAACACCGCGGAGCATTTCAACGCTGCCATCACTGTTGTCTCGACGGCGGACATAATGGCCCATGGCGATGTAATCGGCGTCTAAAATGTCGTCGGCAAACTCAAGAAAGGCTTTAAATTTGATTTCTTTATTGCACATAATATCAGGGTTCGGTGTGCGGCCCGCTTTGTATTCTGCTAAAAAGTATTCAAATACATTGTCCCAGTATTCAGCAGCAAAATTAACGGTATGCATTTTAATCCCG
Organism: Shewanella vesiculosa; assembly: GCF_021560015.1. Lineage (NCBI taxonomy): Bacteria > Pseudomonadati > Pseudomonadota > Gammaproteobacteria > Alteromonadales > Shewanellaceae > Shewanella > Shewanella vesiculosa. The sequence goes on from NZ_CP073588.1 coordinate 777,233, forward strand.
AGCTTGTCACATACTGATTGTGCATCTTTTAAATCATCGGCTGCTGCGCAATATTCATCAGTGTCGTCTTCTTCCCAGTTTTTCATAAACAGACCTTCAACCTCGTAGCCTTGCTGCATTAACAAGTAAGCTGATACTGAAGAGTCTACACCGCCGGACATACCGACAATGACTTTTTTACCGTTTGATGCTGGGTTGATTGATGTCATAAATCCTAAAAACCTTGAAGATAGATAGTGTGTATATGGTGCCGCAATGCCAATGTTTCAAGGCAGTTGCACTCGATTTTTGTTGGTCGAGATGTTGGATATTGTTGCTTGCACGTATTGAACCGATTGATTCCGATAATGCTGAGTAAACACGACATTTGTGCGGCGCATATTCTATCACGCATTCGCTTAATGGGCTATCTTGAGGTGCAGGCAAATTGCCTTACACCAGTGATTAAAAGTAATCGACATTCAGCAGTGACAGAGGGGTGTGCTGTGATGGGTGTTTTTTATCGGCTTGCTGCACAAAGTCTGCAATACTTTTTACCACTAGCGGGCTACGAAGCTGGCTGCCAAGGGCAATGATTTCAGCTAGGCTTAGCCAGTGCGTGGTTATAATGGCACTGTCCAGAGGAAGCGCTTGGCGTTGTTCAGACAGTTCGATACAAAATGTATAGCGCACAAAGGCTAAATCGTCCGAGGCGCTAAATTGGTAGATGCCGACAATGGCTTGAGGTGATAACGCGAGTCCGGTTTCCTCGACTATTTCACGAGCACATGCTTCAATTATCGATTCATGTGCCTCTAAGTGCCCAGCCGGTTGATTAAATTTAATGGCACCGTTAATGCGTTCTTCAACCAATAAAAATTTACCTTGGCAGTGGATCACGCAAGCGACAGTAGTATTAGGTTTATAACGTTCAGTCATCTTGTCCTCTTGTATACAGTGTCTGCCAGCGATTACTTTGCTGTGTTGATCAGTTTATATTCACCATTTGGTAAATCATCTAGACACCATTGGCCTATTTTATAACGGATTAGTCTTAAGGTTGGATGGCCGACATGTGCTGTCATGCGCCTAACTTGGCGATTTCGACCTTCACAAATTTGTACTTCTAGCCAGCTTGTTGGAATGGCTTTGCGCTCACGCACTGGTGGGTTTCTGGGCCAAACCGCGGGTGAGTCCATTAGACTGACTTTTGCAGGTAAGGTCATACCATCTTTTAATTCTACGCCAATACAAAGTGCGTTAATGGTGTCAATTGACGGCTCACCTTCAACTTGGACCCAATAGGTTTTGAAGGTTTTTTTAGCTGGATGAGTCAACTTTGCCTGCAATTGCCCGTCGTTGGTGAGTAACAATAAACCTTCACTGTCACGGTCTAAACGCCCGGCAGCATAAACATCTGCAACTGGAATAAAGTCTTTTAATGTTTGCCTGCCTGCTTCATCGGTAAATTGGCACAACACATCAAAAGGTTTATTGAATAACACAATGAGTGGATTTTCAGGCCGAGGTTTTTGCGGCGGACGCGATTTCACCCTGCTGCGATTGCCAGCTTTTGTCGACATGTCAGCTTTGTAGGGAGATGTTTTTTTGAATGGACTCAATTTACCGATTTTTGCCATAAAGGTATGGTTAACATCCTTTGCTAATACGAGTGAGTGATAAGTAAGCGAATATAAATCAATTTATGTTAGTTTACTGCGTATTCGCCCTTAGTGGAATTTGAAAATTATTAAGAATGATCTATGATGTCCGCCTAAAAATTGTGATCTGTGCCTAATTTATCATTCTGAGCTGGCGAATTTAACCGTCAAATCTCAGAGGTTTGAGAACAAAATATAATAAAAAATGGGATAGGGGATTTCACATACTTGGCTGATAACAAGTGGACCTAGATCGCAGATCTTGGCTTACTTATGCGAGTGTTATCCATCAAAGCCCGTCAAATGCTTACGCAATTTATTCTAATAAATTATTAATTTACAATAATGTAGGAAATAAAATGAAAGATAACACTCCAACGATCATATACACAGAAACTGATGAAGCGCCGGCACTTGCTACGCTATCTTTATTGCCTATTATCCGTACTTTCACTGACGCAGCAGGTGTGAAAGTTGAAACGCGTGATATTTCTTTGTCGGGTCGTGTTATTGCTAACTTCCCTGAAAAATTAACCGCAGAGCAAAAAATTGCCGATGCGTTAACAGAATTAGGTGAATTGGCTAACAAGCCAGAAGCCAACATCATTAAGTTACCTAACATCAGTGCGTCAGTGCCTCAGTTAAAAGCATGTATTGCTGAACTTCAAGCAAAAGGCTATGACATTCCTAATTATACTGATGAGCCTAAAAATGACGCTGAAGTTGAAGCGCAGTCACGTTACGACAAAATTAAAGGCAGTGCAGTAAACCCAGTATTACGTGAAGGTAACTCTGACCGTCGTGCACCAACCTCAGTGAAAAACTACGCCAAGAAAAACCCTCATTCAATGGGTAAATGGGCCAGTGATTCTAAGTCTCACGTTGCTCATATGAGCGAAGGTGACTTCTACGGTAGCGAACAGTCTGTAACCTTAGCAACAGCAGATAAAGTCAATATCGTATTGACTCAGCAAGACGGTAAAGACGTTGTTCTGAAAAGTGGTTTAGCACTATTGGCTGACGAAGTGATTGATTCTTCAGTAATGAGTAAAAAAGCCCTTGTAGAATTTTATACTCGTGAAATTGAAGCGGCAAAATCTGAAGATATTTTATTATCTTTACACCTTAAAGCCACCATGATGAAAGTGTCTGACCCAATATTATTCGGTTTGGCAGTGAAAGTGTTCTTTAAAGATGTATTTGATAAGCATGGCGCATTATTTGCTGAGCTCGGCGTAGATGTAAACAATGGCTTTGGTGATGTCTATGCCAAAATCAGTACTTTACCAGAAGCTAAGCGCAACGAAATTGAAGCTGATATTGCTGCTGTTTATGCTGCTCGTCCAGCACTTGCAATGGTAGATTCAGACAAAGGTATCACCAACTTACACGTACCAAGCGACATCATTATTGATGCTTCAATGCCAGCAGCGATTCGCTCTTCTGGTAAAATGTGGGGCCCAGATGGCCAGTTGCAAGACACCAAATCAATGATCCCAGATCGTAGTTACGCCGGTGTTTATCAAGAAACTATTTCGTTCTGTAAAAAGCACGGTGCATTTGACCCGACCACTATGGGCAGTGTGCCTAACGTGGGCTTAATGGCTCAAAAAGCAGAAGAGTACGGTAGTCATGATAAAACGTTTGAAATTAAAGCAGCAGGTACGGTTAATGTAATTAATCAAGCTGGCGATGTATTAATGAGTCATAACGTTGAAGCTGGCGATATTTACCGTATGTGCCAAGTGAAAGATGCGCCTATTCGCGACTGGGTTAAGCTAGCCGTTAAGCGCTCGCGTTTAAGCAACACACCTGCAGTATTCTGGTTGGACAGCAATCGTGCTCACGATGCTGAGTTAATTAAGAAAGTGACTGTATATCTTGCCGAGCAAGATACCGCTGGTTTAGACATCCAAATCATGACCCCAGAAGATGCGACTCGTTTTACTTTAGAGCGCATTATTAAAGGTGAAGATACTATTTCTGTAACGGGTAACGTATTACGTGACTACTTAACAGACTTATTCCCAATTCTTGAGCTGGGTACCAGTGCAAAAATGTTGTCTATCGTTCCATTGATGAGTGGCGGTGGCTTATTTGAAACAGGTGCCGGTGGTTCAGCGCCTAAGCACGTGCAACAAGTCGAAAAAGAAGGTCACTTACGTTGGGATTCATTAGGTGAGTTTTTGGCACTAGCGGCTTCTTTAGAGCACTTAAGCCAAACAACAAACAATGCTAAAGCGCAAGTGCTAGCAGATACCTTAGATGTGGCTATTGGCGTGTTCCTTGACACCAATAAATCACCTTCTCGTCGCGTAGGCGAACTCGATAACCGTGGTAGTCACTTCTACCTAGCGATGTATTGGGCACAAGCATTAACAGAGCAAACTGAGGATGCAGAGCTGGCAGCGCATTTTGCTCCACTCGCCCAATCATTGGCTATAAATGAAACGGTTATCCTTGCTGAGTTGAATGGTTCACAAGGTCCTGCAGTTGATTTAGGTGGTTACCGTTTAGATGCAACTAAAGCCGAACACGCCATGCGTCCTAGTGCAACATTAAACCAATTTGTTATTGGTTAAGGGCATAACCGCTAACTAAACGTGATTTTTGTTTAATGAATCCATCTTGGTATCAAGGTGTTAAATTGATAAATTTGACGTTTTTTAGATAATAAAAAAAAGACAGGGATTAAAATCCCTGTCTTTTTGTTTTATAGTCTCACCAATTAAATTGTTGGCGAGATGGCTGAAGCATGCATTCCTTTAGGGCCTTCTTCAACTTCGAAGCATACAGGTTGACCTGCTTTTAAGGTACGATAACCTTCCATTTCGATAGTTGAATAGTGCGCAAATACATCTTCACCACCCTGATCAGGGCAAATAAACCCGAATCCTTTGGCGTTGTTGAACCATTTAACAGTTCCGTTTGCCATACTTCCACTTCCTTCTGTTGTCTACTTACCAGTAAGATAGTAAAACTTATTATCCAGCGGTCTAGTATTCGCCGCCTAGCAAACAGAATGAAATTTGTACGAAAAGAAGTCAAGAGCTAATTAACAAAAAGGCAACATTTAATTAATTTAACAATATCAAGTGGTCGGGAACCAAACGAGAGGCTAGTATTAAACAATGGCTAAATTAGGCAACGTAGAACATATTGCGGAAAAGGTTGAATCTGAACTACAACCGCCCAATATGTATAAAGTGGTGTTAAATAATGATGATTACACCCCAATGGATTTTGTGGTAGAAGTATTACAACGATTCTTTGAGAAAAATGAACAGCAAGCTGTTGATATAATGTTAGCTATTCATAATCAAGGTAAAGGATTGTGTGGTGTATTTCCATTTGGAATAGCAGAAACAAAAGTTTTTCAAGTAAATCAGTTTGCAAGAGAAAACCAACATCCGTTACTGTGTACGTTAGAGAAAGCATAATATCGATTTCTCATAGTCTGTGGTTAAATTTAAGAGGTGCTTATGCTGAACAAAGACCTGGAAGTCACCTTGAACCTAGCGTTTCAGCAAGCTAGAGATTCACGTCATGAATACATGACGGTAGAACATTTATTATTAGCGCTGATCGACAATCCCTCTGCCTACGAAGCATTAATTGCTTGTGGTGCGGATGTGAATCGTTTACGTGAAGAAGTGGCTAATTTCATTCAACAAACCACGCCGATTATTGCTGAATCGACTGAAGAACGTGAAACTCAACCCACCTTGGGATTTCAACGTGTTCTGCAGCGTGCGGTGTTCCATGTGCAATCATCTGGTCGCAACGAAGTCTCCGGTGCCAATGTACTGGTGGCTATTTTTAGTGAGCAAGAATCACAAGCGGTTTATTTGCTGCGCCGCTGTGATATTACTCGCCTAGATGTAGTGAATTTTATTTCTCATGGCATGGCTAAAGAAGATGATTCTGGTGAATCACCAGATCAAGAACGTGTTGAAGACCAATCTGAAACTGCCGAAGATCGCAGCATGTTGGCGCAATTTGCCGCCAATTTAAACCAACTTGCGCAAGACGGTATTATCGATCCACTTATTGGGCGTGATGCCGAAATTGAGCGTGCAATTCAAACCCTGTGTCGTCGCCGCAAGAATAATCCTTTACTTGTGGGTGAAGCTGGCGTCGGTAAGACGGCTATTGCAGAAGGTTTGGCTTATCGGATTGTCAATAAACAAGTGCCAGATGTGATGGCTAATGCCACCGTGTACTCGCTAGATTTAGGCTCATTATTAGCGGGCACTAAATATCGTGGTGATTTTGAAAAGCGTTTTAAAAGCTTGTTGAAAGAATTGGCTGCAGATGAGCATGCGATTTTATTTATTGATGAAATCCATACCATTATTGGTGCTGGTGCCGCGTCTGGTGGGGTCATGGATGCCTCTAACTTACTCAAGCCATTATTGTCTAGTGGTAAGTTACGCTGCATGGGATCGACTACATTCCAAGAGTATCAAAGTATTTTTGAGAAAGACCGCGCTTTAGCTCGTCGCTTCCAAAAAATTGATATCAATGAACCATCTGTTGCCGAAACCACCAAAATATTGATGGGGCTTAAATCCAAGTACGAAGAATATCATGGTGTGCGTTATACCCAAGCAGCTATCAGCAGTGCGGCTATTTTGTCGGCGAAACACATCAACGATCGTCATTTACCTGACAAAGCGATTGATGTGATTGATGAAGCCGGTGCTCGTATGGTGATGATGCCGCAAAGTAAACGTAAAAAGACCATTGGCCAAGCTGAAATTGAAGCCATCATTGCCAAGTTAGCCCGTATTCCTGAGAAGTCGGTATCGTCGACTGACAAGGATATGCTGCGCAACCTTGAACGTAACCTTAAGATGGTTGTATTTGGTCAAGACAAAGCGATTGAGAGCCTTAGCGCTGCCATACGCTTATCGCGCAGTGGTTTAGGTTCTGAGAAAAAGCCAGTAGGAAGCTTTATGTTTGCAGGCCCAACAGGGGTAGGTAAAACAGAAGTGACCAATCAATTGGCCAATTGTCTTAACCTTAAACTGATCCGCTTTGATATGTCTGAGTACATGGAACGTCATACCGTGTCACGCTTAATCGGTGCGCCTCCTGGCTACGTTGGTTATGATCAAGGTGGCATGCTCACCGACGCTGTGATTAAAAATCCGCATTGTGTGGTGTTGCTTGATGAGATTGAAAAGGCACACCCTGATGTATTCAATTTACTATTGCAAGTCATGGATCACGGGACATTGACCGATAACAACGGTCGCAAAGCTGATTTTAGAAATGTCACCTTAGTGATGACCACCAATGCTGGTGTACAAGAAACTATTCGTAAATCGATTGGTTTTAGACAGCAAGATCACACCCAAGATGCGTTAGCTGAAATCAATAAGATGTTTTCACCTGAGTTCCGTAACCGTTTAGATTCAATCGTCTGGTTTAACCATTTAGACATGACAGTTATTGCCAAAGTGGTGGATAAGTTCTTAGTGGAATTGCAGGCACAGCTAGATGATAAACGTGTCACCCTGGATGTCAGTGATGAAGCGCGAACCTTGCTGGCTGAGAAGGGCTATGATAAATCAATGGGTGCGCGCCCAATGTCACGTGTGGTGACAGAATTGATTAAACGTCCGTTAGCCGATGAAATCTTGTTCGGTGTGCTTGAACGAGGTGGTATTGCGCATATTGACGTCAAAGATGGTGAGATCAACATCGATTGCGAGTCGTTGGAAAAAGTCTCGTAATAATCAATTTGATTTACAATATGCTATTAAAAAAGATGACCCATGGGTCATCTTTTTTTATGCGTGTTAATTGCGCCTATTACCGTTGCTTCAATAAATCAGTCATCAAGGTAAAGCATTTCTTACTGTTCAATTCAATGGGTATTGATAACAAAATGGGTATCCCCTTTTAAATCAATAAACATAGCAGTGGATCGTATGAGGTGCTTCTGCAAAACGGATTACAACCATCGCGATGCTTGGTTGAATGTCTGATAAAAGGGTTACCCATTACGTTGAACATTCGTCTTGTTTGATGCGTGTTGCGTTACGTTGAATACACTGTATTTATGCAGTTTGGTATAACAACAAAAAAACCGACAGGCAGTCGGTTTTTACATTGTTGAGGCTAGCGATTAACGTGCGCGGAAGACGATACGACCTTTAGATAAGTCATAAGGTGTCAACTGTACAGTGACTTTGTCACCCGTTAAAATACGGATGTAGTTTTTGCGCATTTTGCCAGAGATGTGGGCTATCACCACATGTCCATTTTCAAGCTCTACGCGGAACATTGTATTTGGCAAGGTCTCAAGGATAGTGCCCTGCATTTCAATGTTGTCTTCTTTCGCCATTAATTAGTTATCCCATTAGCCTTCAAATATGAAAAAATCGGGCGTATCATGCCCCAAAAACGCCGAACTGTAAAGGCCGTTAACAAGAAAGAGGCGTAAGATTTTCGCCAACTTGCCAACCAAGAGCCGTTAAAATTTGATATGGACGATATTGGCGTTTGTAACTCATTTTTCTATTTTGATCAATTTGATAGCCCAAATACAAAAATCGTTTACCTAATGACTTAGCCAATTGGCATTGAATTAAAATCATCAACGAACCCAGTGATCGTTCTGCGTAGTCTGGGTCGAAATAGCTGTATATGGCCGAGAAACTTTGCGCCATCTCATCGGTCACCGCCACGCCAATTAATTGGTCTTTATCAAACAGTTCAATAAACATTGGCGGTAACCAATCTGATAGTAAAAAATCATCATATTGAGCTTGTGATGCCGGGTACATAGGGCCATCACTATGGCGTTCATTGATATAGCGTTGGTATAAGTCATAGTGCTCTGGCCGTGATGTATGACTGATTTTCCAATGCAAATCTCGGTTGTTTTTTAAGGTTCTTTTTTGGCGTTTGGACAACACAAAATCATTCACATTCAGTCGAATAGATTGGCAAGATTGGCAACTCGGGCAGCGTGGTTTATAAATTGCGTTACCGTTGCGACGAAACCCCATCGCAAGAAGTTGTTCAAACAGCGATGGGTCTATTTGTGGTTCTTGGATCACCAATAATTGCTCTTTATTGCCTTCAATATAGTTGCAATCAAAAGGTTGGCTTATGCCGACACTAACCGATTTAGAATTCAATAAACACCTCTTGTTTGATCCATATGGATGCTGACTTTGTTTGATCGCGGCCGCAGTGAAGTATGGATAAAAACTCACTTCTTGGTATCGCCTTAGCCCCAAGACTTAATAAATGTGGATTCATTACTTGCGCATCAATTAATTGAAAATCATGTTTCACCAAGTGTTGATTCAGTATAGCAAATGCAGCTTTTGATGCATTAGTTTGCCGATGAAACATCGATTCACCGCAAAAAACATTGCCCACTGGAATACCGTAAAGCCCACCCACTAAATCGTCGCCATCCCAGACTTCAACAGAATGCGCAAGACCTTGCAGATGAAGTTCATAATAAGCCATTTGGATTTCGGCAGAAATCCACGTGCCATCCTGTGAACTTCGTGGCTGAGCGCAACCGGCTAAGACATCTAAAAAGGCATGATTGATAGTGTATCGCCAGGTGGATTTTTTAAGAAACTTAATCAAGCTTTTGCTGCCAAATGGATGACGAGGTTCAAATACCGCTCGAGGATCTGGTGACCACCATAAAATGGGATCACTTACATTAAACCAAGGGAAAATACCTTGATAATAGGCTTCTGCTAAGCGCTCTGGACGTAAATCTCCCCCAATGGCTAATAAGCCATTGGGATCGATAAGCGCCAGCTCTGGTGGCGGGAAGTCGATGGATTGATTTAAATAAGACAGTGAGTTCAAAATGAGTATATTATTTGGCATACCTTATCGTTAACTTAGCGGATATTGATCATGTTTAAAATCATAACTGTCAATGTGAAGAGTATTTTTGTAGTTTTACTGACTATGTGCTTGTTTTGTGGTCAAAGCCAAGCTGCTTATGAGCGAAATCAAGCCGTACCCGTGGAAAAAGTCATCTATGGTCAGATTGAATCGGTAAAAAACATCACTGAAAAACAGCTCGTTGAAGACAGCCATAGCGGCTGGAAAACTTTTGGTGGCGCCTTAGTCGGTGGAGTTATAGGACATCAGTTCGGTGGCGGTTCAGGCCAAGATGTAGCTACCGTTTTAGGGGCATTAATTGGTGGCGGTATAGGCAGTCAGCATGGAAACCAACAGTATTATCTTGAAACTAAATTAGTTGAACTCATGATAAAACAAGAAGACGGAAGCCAAGTTATGGTTATCCAAGATGCAGATCCGGGGATGCGTTTTGCTGCCGGTGATGAAGTGAGAGTGGTTTATTTAAGCGGTTATGTCAGGGTTGATTTGGCGATGTGATGACATACGCCATAAAACAAAAAGGAGCCTAGGCTCCTTTTGTGTATTACAAGGGCAAAATCCATTTGCAACAGTACATTGGCTACTTTGCTAAAGGTGATTAAAACCCACGAGGTAATGTTTGCTTACCTGAAGTGTGCTCGAGCTTTTGACGCCATAACTGCTTAGGCGTTAAACCGCCTGAAGTTATTTGAGCTTGGCGATTGGGTGATTTTTTTGCTGCCGCATTGTTGATTGGCTTGGCTGCAGGTTTAGCGATAGGTTTGTGCATCTCTGCCGCAGGCTGTTTATTTGTCGTCGAGGCAGTAAGTTGTGCAAGCATTGTTTCAAGTTCGCTAAAGCGCACAGATTTCTGGCCGTCAATTTTGTACCAACTGCCAGCTTGCTCAATTGATACTGTGTTACCAGATTGTCGTTCTAGTGCCGTTTGTAGTTGGCTGATGACCTCTTCTTTAGTCAATGTTGTCATAGTAAATAACCTATTGGTTGTCATGTTAAATTAAGGTTGTCACTAATTTTAAAGTGTTAATGCATCAAAAGTCCAATTGAGCTATAAATTGGCGGATTTTCCATCCGAAAGTTGATTTTATCAGCGAGTAGAGTGATATTTTCTGCATCATTAGGTTTCGATTTAATCTGGATTGAATTTGACAATCGACTGTACTTATTGGCGGCTCAAGTCTAATTTTTTTGGTGGTTATTTTTGTTTTTTTAAATTAATTTTTAGCTTGGATATTCTTCGCGAGAGCGACAGTATTCGGTTAAACTGATGATATCGCCATGGCGTACAGTATGGATCGCTATCGTCTGAGTGAATATCGGTTAAGTCCGCATGGTTTATACGAATAAGTTTATATTTTTGTTGCTTAAGATTAGTTAATTTCTAGGGGTTTTATGTCCACACATCATCAGACATCAGTTGTTTCTCGCCAAGCATTAGCGTCTTATCTTGATAGTTTTTTAAATGTCTCTGCCTTTAAAGACTACGCACCAAATGGGTTACAGGTCGAAGGCAAGTCGGATATTCGCACCATTGTCACCGGTGTCACTGCATGCCAAGCATTAATTGATGCGGCGATAAAGGTCAACGCTGATGCTATTTTGGTTCATCATGGTTTTTTTTGGAAAAATGAGCCCGAAGTGATCACCGGCATGAAATATCGACGGATCAAGGCCTTAATAGAAAATGATATCAGTTTATTTGGTTATCACTTACCGTTAGATGCTCATCATGGTGTTGGTAACAATGCTCAGTTAGCCCAACAGTTAGGCATTATTAGTCCAAGAGTTTATGAGCAGGTGGCTCAAGATTTATTATGGCATGGTCATTTGGAACACCCAATGACGGTTGCAGAGTTTAGCGAGTTACTTAATACAGTATTAAACCGTAAACCTTTGCACATCGGGGATGAAACGAAAATGATTTCGACCTTGGCTTGGTGTACTGGCGGCGCGCAAGACTATATTGATTATGCTGCACAAATGGGCGTTGATGCGTTTATTAGCGGCGAAGTATCAGAGCGCACATTTCACACCGCAATCGAGCAAGGTTTACATTATTTTGCTGCTGGTCACCATGCGACTGAGTTATTTGGCATTCAAGCTTTAGGTGATCATTTAGCGGAAAAATACAATATTGAGCATCATTTTATTGATATTGTAAATCCGGTATAGCTGGATTAATAACTTGGCGCTTAGCGGTGTTGACTGTGTTCTGCATGTTTTTTAAAGACTTTGCTATCGTGTAGATAACAAATGGTTGTAGCGACGCTCTGGCTAGGTTACTGGGTCATTGATATTGAATGTGGCCGGTATCATTGATGATAGAGCGTGTGCGGATGATATTGCTTTCATTGAGATTGGGTAAATGACCGAGTATTTTTTACAAGCCTTTATTTATTTAACCGCTGCCGTTATCGCCGTCCCTTTAGCAAATAAATTGGGATTGGGTTCGGTACTCGGCTACCTCATTGCTGGGGTTGTTATTGGACCTATTATTGGTTTAGTAGGCAGTGAAACCAACACTATCCAACATTTTGCTGAATTTGGTGTTGTGATGATGCTATTTTTGGTCGGTTTAGAACTTGAACCGAAAATGTTGTGGGCGATGCGAAATCGTTTACTCGGACTGGGTGGCCTGCAAGTTGTGGGTTCGGTTGTGGCGGTTATGGCCTGTGCCATTTATGCTGGCTATCAATTGAGTATTGCATTAACTATCGGGTTAATTTTTTCTCTGTCTTCTACCGCAATTGTATTACAAACGTTATCTGAAAAACGTCTCAATAAGACTCATGCAGGTAAAAATGCCTTTTCGGTATTGTTGTTTCAAGATATTGCCGTTATTCCCATGTTGGCCTTTATTCCGTTATTGGCTTTACCCGAATTAGTTGAGCAAGCCCAAGCTGCTGTAAGCAGTATGAGTGAACAACACGAGCAGCTAAGCTTAGTGGCATCTTTACCTGGGTGGGCGTATGCGATTGTATTGTTGTTAGCCATTAGTGTCGTGGTGTTGGGCGGCCATTATTTGAGCCGACCTCTATTTAAAATCGTTGCTGAGTCTGGTGCGCGTGAAATATCAACCGCTGCAGCACTTATGTTAGTGATAGGCATTGCCGCATTAATGAGTTTGGTGGGGATCTCGCCTGCATTAGGTACCTTTTTAGCGGGCGTGGTGCTGGCAAACAGTGAGTTTAAGCATGAGCTTGAAGCAAATATAGGTCCGTTTAAAGGCTTGTTGTTAGGCTTGTTTTTTATCACCGTGGGTGCCGGGATAGATTTTTCGGTGTTGTTTGCTGATTTTGCTGAAATCATTGCCATCACCTTAAGTGTGATGTTGATAAAAGCGATGGTGTTGTACGTGCTAGCGTTGATTTTCAGGATTAAAGGCAGCGATCGTTGGTTATTCACCTTATGTCTAGCTCAAGCGGGTGAGTTTGGCTTTGTATTGCTAAATTTTAGTGTGCAACAACATGTTATTCCAACTGACTTAGCTCAGACCTTGTCTATCGTAGTAGCACTATCGATGTTTTTAACCCCTGGACTATTCATTTTATTTGATAAAGTCATTTACCCGCGCTTTCAAGTGAAAACCAATCAACGTGAGCAAGATAATATCGATGATGAGGGCACTGTGATTATTGCGGGTATTGGCCGTTTTGGCCAAGTGGTCAATCGTTTTTTAATATCAAATAATATTAAAACTGTCGTGCTCGATTATCAGGTATCGCAAGTGGACACTATTAGGCGTATTAATACCAAAGCCTATTATGGTGACGCCACTCGACCTGACTTATTAAAAACAGCAGGTATAGAACAAGCATCGCTTTTTGTGGTGGCTATCGATAATCGCGAAAGCAGCGTCGAATTAGTCAAATATTTGCATCAAACTTACCCAAAACTGAAAATTGTCGCCAGAGCCTTCGATCGAGGCCATGGTCATTTGTTAAAAGATGCCGGGGCTGACATCGTCGAATCAGAAACCCATCATTCAGCACTTGAACTGAGCGTGTCCTCGTTACAGTTACTTGGTAACAGTGAAGAATATGTTTTAAGACGAAAGGCAACCTATAAGCGTGTTGAAAAAGAAGCCTCAAAACGTTTATATGATTTTTGGTTGAAAGAATCAGCAGGTGAGCGCTACAGTAACGATTTTATTAAACTGTTTATGTTGTATGAAGAGCGATTGAAACAAGCAATGGATGAAGATAATGCCGCTCATCATGCTGATGTTGATCTTCAGCATGCTATTAAGCTAACCCAAAAATCTGACGGTGATGTTAGCGCTAATGATTAATGGATGATTTTATTATTGTCGATGAACCTGCTAACTAGCTGCAATCGCTTTGATAATTAATAATTGCTTATTGATTTGATGAACGTGCAAACTAAAAAAAAGACCGCCGCAGCGGTCTTTTTTATGAAGTTAAGTGTTATTTAACTCGCATACCTGGCTGCGCACCTTCATGAGGTTCAAGTATAAATAAATCTTTACCACCTGGGCCAGCCGCTAATACCATACCTTCTGAATCACCAAACTTCATCGTGCGTGGGGCAAGGTTTGCCACCATTACGGTGAGTTTACCCACTAAGTCTTCAGGCGCATAAGCCGATTTTATACCCGCAAATACTTGCTTAGTTTCGCCGCCTAAATCTAATTCTAGACGCAGTAGTTTATTGGCTTTCTCGATATGTTCCGCTTTGCTGATACGAGCAATTCGTAAGTCAATTTTTGCAAAATCTTCAAAGCTTATTTCTGGGCTGATAGGATCTTGTTCTAATTGATTAACGGCTTGTGTCGGCGCATCGGTTTTAGGAGCGTCCGTATTAGTGGCTTGCAAGTTTTCTTTAGAGGCATCGATGATAGCCTCAATACTCTTAGGTTCGATACGTTGCATTAAGGCTTTAAATGGTGCAATTTCATGGCCTGATAAATCTTGGGCCAAATTATCCCATGTTAAGGTTAACTGTAAAAATCCTTCAACATTTTCGGCAAGCTTAGGTAATACAGGCTTAAGATAAGTCACCAAAATTCTGAACAGATTTAATGCATTACTGCAAACCTGATGTGCTTCTTGTTGTTTATCTTCATGCTTAACTAATTGCCAAGGTGCGGCGTCAGCAACATAAGCATTAGCAATATCTGCTAGCGCCATGATTTCACGCATCGCTTTACCAAATTCGCGGGTTTCATATAATTCAGCAATAATCTCGCTTTTGGCTAAGAATATGTCGCTTAGGCTGCTGTCAGTAACCTTGGCTAATTTACCGTCAAAACGTTTACTGATAAAACCAGCGGTACGAGAGGCAAGGTTAACTAATTTTCCGACCAAGTCAGAGTTAACGCGTTGGGCAAAATCTTCTAAGTTTAAATCTAAATCATCAATACGGCTGTTTAATTTAGCAGCGTAATAATAACGTAGGTATTCAGGATCCAAATTGTCTAGATAAGTGCGCGCTTTGATAAACGTGCCTTTTGATTTCGACATTTTTGAACCATTAACCGTGACATAGCCGTGAGCATACACGCTAGTCGGTTTACGAATACCAGCGCCTTCAAGCATGGCAGGCCAGAATAAACTGTGGAAATAGACAATGTCTTTACCGATGAAGTGATACACCTCTGCGGTTGAGTCTAGGCCCCAGAAATCGTCAAAGTTTAAGTCATCACGCTTATTACATAAGTTTTTAAATGACCCCATATAACCAATAGGTGCATCTAACCAGACATAGAAAAACTTACCTGGAGCGTCAGGAATTTCAAATCCAAAGTAAGGTGCATCACGGGAGATATCCCATTGCTTTAGGCCTTGATCAAACCATTCGTTAAGCTTGTTGGCCATTTCTTGTTGCAAGGAACCTGATTGGATCCACTCTTTTAACATGCCTTCAAATGCAGGTAGGTCAAAAAAGAAATGTTCGGTGTCTTTCATTATCGGTGTTGCGCCAGATACGGCTGACTTAGGATTGATTAAATCGGTAGTGCTGTAGGTTGCGCCACAATTATCACAGTTATCGCCGTATTGATCTTCAGACTTACATTTTGGGCAGGTGCCTTTAACAAAACGGTCTGGTAAGAACATTAATTTTTCAGGGTCATATAATTGTGAAATGGTTTTGGTTTTGATGTAACCACCATCACGCAGTTTTAGGTAAATATCACAGGCTAAGGCGCGATTTTCTTCGCTATGAGTGCTGTGGAAATTATCGAACTGGATATTGAAGTCGGCGAAATCTTGCTGATGTTCCTTTTGAACCTGAGCAATCATTTCTTCTGGTGTAATACCCATTTGCTGCGCTTTGAGCATGATCGGTGTGCCGTGAGCATCGTCGGCGCAAATGTAGTGGCATTCATGACCACGTAATTTTTGAAAACGTGACCAGATATCCGTTTGGATGTACTCAAGCATGTGGCCTAGGTGGATCGGGCCGTTGGCATAAGGTAGGGCACTTGTGACCAGTATTTTACGCTGTGATTTTGTCATTTTGTCTCGATATCAAATTACACCAAAAATATTGCCTGATACTAACTGATTTGCAGACTTTTTTCACCAAAACATGACTTAAAAAAGCTTAATAGTCGCTATTTTTTTACCAAGTTCTGATACACTTGAGCAAATTTCTACTTCGGAGTTGCCGTTTTGGTCAATACACATACAAATTATCAATTAAGTGATGAATTATTGTCACCAGTGTTAGATATTTTAGAAGCATTTGAAGACCCTTATTTGCATAAAGGCTTAGTGAGTGCAGGATGTGTAACCGCACTGTCGATAGAAGGGAAACGCCTACAATTAGGCTTAGTTTATCCTTATCCGTGCATGACACAATATCGCGATACTGTGATGGCTGTGACCAATAAATTGGCTGTACTTGACGCGATTGATGAAGTGGAGTGTGAAATTGATTTTCAGCCTCGAGTTTATTCAGCACTGCCTGCTATTCCACCTATTCCTAACGTAAAGCAAGTTATTGCCGTGGCATCAGGTAAAGGTGGTGTGGGTAAATCAACTACCGCAGTGAATCTTGCATTAGCTTTAAAAGCTGAAGGCGCTGAAGTGGGTATTTTGGATGCCGACATTTATGGCCCGTCTATTCCATTGATGTTAGGTATTCCTAATTTTCGTCCACAATCGCCAGATGGCAAGCACATGACGCCCGCGCTAGTTCATGGTATTTCTGCGCAATCAATTGGTTTTATGTTAAGTGGTGATGAAGCCGCGGTATGGCGTGGTCCTATGGCAGCGGGTGCTTTAGCGCAGTTACTCAATGAAACCCAATGGCCTGAATTAGACTATTTGATTATCGATATGCCACCTGGAACCGGTGACATTCAATTAACCTTGTCGCAAAAAGTGCCAGTAAGCGGTGCAGTGATTGTTACCACGCCACAAGACATTGCCTTAGCGGATGCTAAAAAAGGCATTACCATGTTTAACAAGGTCAATATCCCAGTACTTGGGATTATCGAGAACATGAGTTTCCATCTTTGTCCTGAATGTGGTCATAAAGAACACCCATTTGGTACTCATGGTGGTAGTGAAATAGCTAAACGCTATAACGTGCCGTTGTTAGGCGCACTGCCACTGCATATCAATATTCGTGAATCAATGGACAATGGTACGCCGAGCGTAATGAGCGAACCAGAAAGTGAAGTGTCAGGGATATATCGCGAAATTGCCCGCAAGCTTGGGGCTGAGTTATCACTTCAACAAGTACAATCAACCGTAAAAATTAGCATATCAGAAGACGAGTAAGGTTAAGAGATGAATTCTCAGCAGTGTGTCATTATTGGGATTGCCGGTGCGTCGGCTTCAGGTAAAAGTTTAATTGCTAAAACAATTTTTGAAGAATTGTGTCGTGATTTAGGAACCAATCAAATTGGTGTGATCAATGAAGATGCCTATTATCGGGATCAAAGTCATTTGACCATGGAAGATAGAGTCAAAACCAATTACGATCATCCAAAAGCATTGGATCATCAATTATTAGCGACTCATTTAACTCAGCTAAAACGAGGTGAAGCCGTTAGTATTCCTTGTTATAGCTATACTGAGCATACGCGTACCAGTGAAACGCTTAACATGCAGCCTAAAAAAGTCATTATCCTTGAAGGTATTTTGTTATTAACCGACCCTAAGCTGCGTGAGTTAATGGATGCCAGTGTGTTTATGGACACGCCATTAGACATTTGTTTTTTACGTCGGTTAACCCGCGATGTTGCTGAGCGCGGCCGCACAATGGAAACCGTTATTGCGCAATATAAACGAACAGTACGTCCAATGTTTTTACAGTTTATCGAACCGTCGAAGCAATATGCCGATATTATCGTTCCTCGTGGTGGTAAAAACCGCATCGCAACGGATATTTTAAAAACTAGAATTCAGCATTTATTGGCTAGATAGCCTTATTTAAGAGAGTGCCGCATGCGTTTAACCGATATAGAAATTGAGCAATGTTTAGATAATGGTAGCATTATCATCGATCCTCGCCCTGGTATAGAAGCCATTTCTGGTGTCAGTGTCGATGTCCGTTTAGGCAGCCAATTTCGGGTATTTAAAGACCATACGGCACCTTTTATTGATTTAAGTGGCCCCAGTGCAGAAATGCAAATAGCCCTTGATCGAATTATGAGCGATAAAATTGAAATCGCTGACGACCAAGCTTTTTTCCTCCATCCTGGCGAGTTAGCTTTGGCTGTGACCTATGAAAGTGTCACTTTACCTGCCGACGTTGTCGGCTGGTTAGATGGTCGCTCATCGCTTGCGCGCTTAGGTTTAATGGTGCATGTGACTGCGCATCGTATTGATCCTGGTTGGCAAGGGAAAATCGTGCTTGAGTTCTTTAACAGTGGCAAGTTGCCATTAGCATTACGCCCAGGCATGACCATAGGCGCGCTTAATTTTGAGCGTTTAAGTTCAGCGGTCGCTCGCCCTTATAACACTCGTAAAAGTTCGAAATATAAAGATCAACAAGAGGCTGTCGCAAGCCGGATCAGCCAGGATAAATAATGGCGCCAGTTTGGGTTAATCATCACGAGAACGGCACGATAAATCCATTTGATCGTGCTGTTGCTTATGGTGATGGTGTGTTTGCAACTATGCGCACCGCATCAGCTGATATGCCGGCAGGGATTTTATTCCTTGATGGTCATATTTATCGTTTGCAGCAGGGCTGTGAACGCTTGGGGATTGAGTGGCAGGCCAGTGATTTATTAATAGAGCAACTGCAGCAACTCGCGAAGCAATACCCACAACATTGTATTAAGCTTTTGCTCACGCGCGGAGTCGGCGGCCGTGGTTATCAAGCACCGTCAAGCTCAAACGTGACTGAAGTCGTGTCAGTTAATGCCATTCCAGATCATTATCTTGATTGGCAGCAAAGTGGCATTTCGTTAGCATCATCATCGATATGTCTAGGCAGACAACCACTTTTAGCGGGCATAAAACATCTTAATCGGTTGGAACAGGTGCTAATTAAGTCTCAACCTCTAGTTGACACTTATCAAGATTGGTTGGTGTTTGATTGTGATGGTTATGTGATTGAGTCATCAATGGCTAATCTTTTTATCGTCAAAAATAATCAAGTACTTACCCCTGCAATAACGCATGCGGGCGTCAGCGGTGTGATGCGTGAAATCATCATCGATACGCTGCTTTGTCATGGTATTGCTGTGATGGCAACACGACTTACGTTAAGCGATGTTCAAGCTGCTGAGCATATATTTATAACCAACAGTTTATTTGGCATGATTGATGTTACCGCCATTGACGATTTTCAATTTAGCCGTTGGACGCAAACACCGCGATTCAGGCAAATTCTAAGTGTGAATTTATAATATGATTAAAAAAATAAAAACATTTATATTAGCTAGTTTAATTCCTTTATTCACCTTGACTTGTATTGGTGGCTATTGGCTAGTATCTGGCCTAATGACTTATCAAAAACAGCCATTGCAGTTAACTGAAAGCCAGACGCTGACAGTAGAGCCTGGCACATCGGTGATTAAGCTTGCGCAACAGCTTGAGCAACAATCATTGATTACTGATAGTTGGAAAGTTAAATACCTGGTTAAACTTGAACCAAAGTTTGCCAATATTAAGACGGGCTTATACCAATTGATCCCCGGCGATACATTAGAAGCATTATTAAAACGTTTGTATTTAGGCCAACAAGTGGTTTTCAGTGTGACCCTAATCGAAGGCAAAACCATTGCTGAGTGGCAACAAACTCTGGCAACGACTGAACATTTAGCAAAAAACGCAGATGACTTTAACCAAGTGTTATTACAACATGGTGATACATCTGGCTTGCCTGAAGGTAAGTTTTATCCGGAAACATTCCATTATCATGCGGATGATAATTTACAGACGATATTAAATCGTAGTTACAACATGATGCAGGAGAGCTTAGCCCAAGCATGGGAAGGGCGTGATCCTGATTTAGCTTTATCGTCTCCCTATGAGTTATTGATTATTGCTTCTATTATTGAAAAAGAAACTGGCAAACCTGAAGAACGTGATTGGGTTTCCGCAGTGTTTAATAATCGACTCAAAAAAGGCATGCGCTTGCAAACCGACCCGACAGTTATTTATGGTATGGGTGAGCGTTATAAAGGCAATATTACCCGTAAAGATTTACGCCAAGCGACTGCATTTAATACTTATACTATTGATGGTTTACCACCAACGCCAATTGCTGCCCCTAGCCGAGCATCACTCTTTGCAGCGGCCAATCCTGCTAACGTAAATTATTTATATTTTGTGTCACGTAATGATGGTAGCCATGTGTTTTCATCCACGTTAAAAGCACATAACAATGCCGTAAATGAATTTCAGAGAAAAAGAAAATGAGTCAACAGCAAGGCAAGTTTATTGTCATTGAAGGATTAGAAGGTGCCGGTAAATCAAGCGCGATAGCCCTGGTTAATGATATTATTCAGCGCCATATTGGTCAGGCTCCTGTGTGTACCCGTGAGCCAGGCGGCACGCCATTAGCAGAAAAAATGCGCGATTTAGTTAAAATTGCTGATGATACTGACCCCTTATGTGACGAAGCAGAGTGTTTGCTTATTTATGCTGCCCGATCACAGTTAATCGCTAATGTTATCAAACCGGCATTAGCTGCAGGTAAGTGGGTGCTGGGTGATAGGCATAACTTATCTTCACTGGCTTACCAAGGTGGTGGCCGAGGATTAATGCCCTTAGTCAAAGCGGTCAGTGATGCTTGTTTGAGAGGCTTTAAACCTGATCTCACCTTGTATTTAGATATCGATCCAACACTCGGCTTAAGTCGTGCGGCAAGTCGTGGCAAACTTGATAGAATTGAGCAGCAAGCGATTGATTTTTTCGAACGAGCCAGGCGTACCTACTTACAATTAGCCCATGAGGATGACAGCATAGTGGTTATCGATGCAAGTCAATCTATGGCGCAGGTTCATCATGATATACAGATGCAATTGCAACATCATTTGCCCGTTCTTATGGCAGAGCTGTGATTGTTATAAAAAAGGATAATGTGGCGATATGAGTGATTATCAGATTGACCAATTACCTTGGTTAGCCGAGCCGCATCAGCGCTTTGTTGATCAACATTATCGCGGTAAAACTAGCCATGCCCACTTGTTCAATATTGATAAAGCGCTTGGGGGGGATAAGCTCGCTAAAGCTGCGGCACAAACAATACTTTGCCAACAACTGACCCCAGTTGGTGCTTGTGGTCAATGTAAAAGCTGTTTGCTATTGGCTGCTGGTAATCATCCAGATCTGTATATTATTGAGCCAGATGGCAACCAAATTAAAGTTGATCAAATTCGTCAGCTATGTCAAAAATTAACGCAAACGGCTCAGCAAGGTGGGGCGCGCGTGGCGATAATCATTGATGCTGAGCGCTTAAATTTAGCCGCAGCAAATGCATTACTCAAAACACTTGAAGAACCTGGTGATGATGTTGTGCTCATTTTGCAAACCAATACATCAGCTCAGTTACTCGCGACTATTACTAGCCGTTGCCAAACTCTTAAATTTATTGAACCGACTAAGTTAGATATCCAACACTGGCTAGCTGCGCAGCAGCTGTTGCCTGCAGCCAATGCCGAGGGTAAAACTCACGATGTGACTTGGTGTCTTAGTGTTGTGGGTGGTCCTTTGGCGTTAGCAAACAGTTTAACCAGTCAGCATTATCAACAATTGCTAACATTTCGCCAAGATTGGGCTCACAGTTTAAAAACGGGTCATTTAAGTGCTAGTTTACTCAAGGTGTCGGAACAACAAATTGTTGATGCACTTAATGTTTTGTATTTGTACTTACGTCAATATGTGTTAAAAAGTAGTAGAGTAAAAGCGGATCGTCAGCCATTAAATCCGTTAGTTCAAGCTAAAGTGATTGATCTTGGCGGGCAAGTGATGAAGATGTGTCATAAGCTTGAAACTATGCCCAGCGTGAATACTCAAGCATTGTGTCAACAATATGTTCTCGCATTTAGGAAGCTAACCAATTAACGCTATTTGGTTATACTAACATCTAACCTATTTATGGAATGAAAATAATTACTTATGGTCGATCTTGTGGTTCACTACGATACATTACATAAACTCTATCGTGCTTATATGCCGTTTATTAAGCCTGCTGGTTTATTTATTGCGACTACAGAAAGTCATTTTTTAGGCCAAGAGCTTACGATTGCTTATCGATTACCTGATGCAACCCAGGCCACAGAATTTAAAGGCACTGTGGTATGGATTAATCCATTAGGGGCATCCGGTGGGCGTCCTGCTGGTATTGGGGTTAAAATTAAAACAGATGTTGAAAGCCATAAACACCATATCGAAAAGTTATTATCGAGCGAACTTTCCTCTAGCGATTTGACCTGCACTATGTAGCTAGGTATTCTTGCGCATCTGTTTTATTTTTAATGTAGTTGCGAAAGAATTCCCATGCTAATTGATTCACATTGCCACCTTGACCGTTTAAAAGCGGCCCCAGACTCAGCCAGTTTACAATCCATTATGGACAATGCCAAAACTCAAGGTGTTGACTATTTATTGTGCGTCAATGTCCGCCAACAAGGCTTTGAAGCCATGCGCGACAAGGTGTCAGCCTTTGATAATGTTTTTTTGTCTTCTGGTGTACATCCTCTCGATGTGCAAGAAGGCTTGAACATTGAAGACATTAAACGTTTTGCTGACGATCCTCGCGTAGTGGCCATTGGCGAAACGGGTTTGGATTACTTCTATTCAAATGATACTAAAACCTTGCAACAACAGTGTTTTGAACAACAAATTGCTTTAGCTGTAGAGGTGAATAAACCATTAATTGTTCATACTCGTGATGCCCGAGAAGATACCATTAATATGCTTAAAGCTGGAGGCGCTGACAAAGTCGGCGGCGTATTGCATTGCTTTACTGAAAACTGGGAAATGGCTAAAGCGGCCATCGATTTAGGTTTTTATATTTCTGTTTCAGGTATTGTGACCTTCAAAAACGCGGGTGATCTTCGCAGTGTAATTCGTCAAGTGCCTAAAGACAGATTACTGGTAGAAACTGATTCTCCTTATTTAGCGCCGGTGCCACATCGTGGCCAAGAGAATCAGCCAGCCTATGTTAGAGATGTAGCTGAGTTTGTTGCAGAATTACGCGGTGAAAAATTTGAAGCGTTAGCGCAGTACACCACGGATAACTTTTTTAATTTATTCAAAGATGCTGCTAAGTTGATCGGTCGCTAATTAGATTCTGGTAATAATAATCCCTTTTCCACATTAAATGACTCTTTAAATCAATATAATGGGGTAATGGATTGCTGCTTGTTGATTGGGAAATAAGATAAAAAAAGACCCAAAACTATCCAATTGTTTTGGGTCTAGGGAAAGGGCTCGATTAAGAGCCTTGCGCTACTGTCGTGGCTGCTTAAGCAGCCAAATAGTTAATCAAACATTGATTAACTATAGTCAGGTCGATTGGTTTTTGCATGAAATTTAATCAAATAAATCACTATTAATTTGATATTCAATTCATCTTTATATCAAACCATTGATTATAGGGTCTATCGTCATGATTAAAAATGACTTGGTTACAAGTCGTTATAGGCTTAGATTGACGTTATCGCGGACTAACTCTCGCGGTAAATTGTTTTTCAGTCTATGGCCTAAATGCTTTACTACGCCTAATACTGCGTGATGATAACTGACTAACATTTCGCCTTGTGTCGTGATAGCCAAACGTTGTTGTATGGCATCATCAAAGCTGTTGCTGGCAATATCGCGTCCCATCAAAAAGTCTTTAGCTTGTGATGCTGTCAACTCAATGGTTCTTGGGGCGTCGTATGTTGATGCTGATAAGGCAATGATGGCTTCATGTTTCGCTTTGTAGCCCTTCTTCATTGCGTCTGCGAGTTTCAGTCCAATACGCTGAAAACGCATTTTACCAATAAAAAGTCATAAACTGAGCTGGAAATAACCAGTACTCGTCATCCCGTAACATAATGATGTCGTCGGCGGGGATATTGATTGAAAAGCTTTCTTTAAAATAATGCCTTAACTCTGTTTGTTGTTTATCGTTTGCGACCGTAAAAGGGAAGTTTTTTTGCGACTTAGGCTGTTTTTTTCGTCGTTCAACCGAGGCTGTTTTGCGGATTTTGGCGACAAAGAATCCTTCACTGTCGTAAATTTGCGGCCAAACATGTAGAAAACCTTCTTCGGTACATGCTTTGTCTGCGCCATCAAATAACTGCGCCAATGAGATAAACTCAACTGCATCAGGAAAGGTTTGTTGTAAATGTTGGCAAATATGCTGGTTTTCTAACTGGCTCAGAGTACAGGTTGAATACACTAAGGTCCCGCCGGGTTTTAGCGCTAAAAATGCCGATTCGATCAAATCTTTTTGAGTTTCGCCTATGGCGGTAACATCCTCAATATCCCAATGTTTTAAGGCCAATGGATCTTTACGAACCGTACCTTCACCGCCGCAAGGTGCATCAAGTAAAATGGCGTCAAATGCTTCAAATAAATACTCGCCAAAGACTCTGCCATCAAAATGGGTTAGAGCCGTGTGGCTAGCGCCCATACGCAGCACGTTGGCGTGTAATACCTTTACTCGGCTGGCAGAATATTCATTGGCCACTAACAAGCCACTGTTATTCATTAAGGCTGCAATTTGAGTGGTTTTAGAACCGGGGGCAGAAGCCACATCTAAAACAATTTCAGGTTTGGCTTTACTTGAAAACAATGCCGTCGGTGGCAACATAGAACTGGCTTCTTGAATATAAAACAAGCCTTGGATATGTTCTATGGCATTACCTAGTTGAACATCGTCTTTACCTTCAATCCAAAATCCATCTTCACACCAAGGGATCGGCGATAGCAGCCAACCTGCTTGGCTCATGATATTGACGAACTGTGCGGTGCTAATTTTTAGTGTATTCACCCGAATAGATTTACGAAGCGGTTTGTCGCAATAGGCGATAAACTCTTCTAAAGATAAGTGAGTGGGTAACTCTTTCTCAATATGATTGATAAAGTTTGTATTTAATTGGGCCATAATAATAAACGATAAATTATTTTTGCAGTCATTGCTGTGATCATATCACGGAATTGTGCGCCCTGATCGGCAATGATTACTGTATATTGATGTTAGTAAAACTGACTAGATGATGGAGATATGCGTGTTAAATAGAGTGTGGTTATTATTTTTTATCATTGCAGCCTTGTCTATCGTAATCCAATTAGTGAATGGCAACGTCAATATATTAAGTGAGTCGGTTACGGCATTGTTTGCCAGTGCTAAATTAGCCGCTGACATTTCAATCGGGTTAATTGGCGTATTAGCCTTGTGGATGGGCTTGATGCAAGTAGGCGAAAAGGCCGGTGTTGTCGGTTTGTTTGCGCGGATATTCGAGCCTTTGCTGTCTAAGTTGATGCCAGAGGTGCCTCGTGGTCATGTCGCTTATGGCAGTATTAGCATGAATTTGACTGCCAATATGCTGGGGCTAGATAATGCCGCTACGCCTCTTGGCTTAAAAGCTATGCACGATCTACAATCCCTTAACCCTGTCAAATCAGTTGCAACTAACGCCCAAATTTTATTTTTAGTGTTAAACACCTCGTCAGTCACCTTAGTACCCGTCACCGTATTTCTATATCGTGCCCAACAAGGGGCGGCTAATCCTGCAGATATCTTTCTACCAATCTTATTGGCCACGAGTGTCTCTACTGTAGTGGGGCTATTGGTTGTTGCCTTAGTGCAACGGATTTCGTTATTTAACAGTGTTATTTTAGCGTATGCAGCTGTCATTATGAGTGTATTCATGGCAGCAATAGCTTATTTGGTAACATTGTCGGCCGATGCAATAGGGCAAGTGTCTATGGTGTTAGGCAATGGCATATTGTTGTTACTGATTTTAAGTTTTATTTTGGTTGCAGGCTATCGCAAAATTGCTGTTTATGATGAGTTTGTCGACGGCGCTAAGCAAGGCTTTGGCCAAGCCATTCAGCTGATTCCGTATTTGTTGGCAATGTTATTAGCCATTGGCTTTCTTAGAGCCTCTGGCGCACTAGATTATGCGTTACACTTGTTGGCAAGTGGCGTTAGTGCATTGGGCGCAGATACGCGCTTTATTGATGCAATGCCTACTGCATTGATGAAACCCTTTAGCGGCTCTGGCGCGCGTGCCATGATGTTAGAAACCATGAGTCATCATGGGGTTGATTCGTTTGCGGGTCGTCTAGCGGCTATTTTACAAGGCAGCACTGAAACAACGTTTTATGTCCTTGCTGTGTACTTTGGTTCTGTTGGTATTCGTAATGGTCGCCATGCACTAGGTTGTGGATTAGCAGCCGACTTTGCCGGTATTACTGCGGCAATCGCTGTGTGTTATTGGTTTTATGGTTAATGATTAACAGTACCACCTGATACTTAAGAGCTTAAACATCAAAAGGCCGATACATATATCGGCCTTTTGATCTTGCTATATCGCGAGTATTCTCGAGATAAGACTACTTAGTTTGTATAGGTCGCCATTGTATCCATTCATCTTGCATATTTTTATGTAATGGAAAACGACTTGTTGCATCAATACCATTGCTGTCAGAGGTTGTATCACGCGTTGCAAATGCAATGCCGCCAGCCAGTATGGTTTCTAGTGAGCCCGTTTCTAACTGTGCGCCAGAAAATAAACCGATATCTAACTTGATCCCAGAAGCATCCCAAAATTGGCTGCTTTGGTTTATTAAGTGGCTGTATTCAGCATTGACATGAGCAAACAGGGTAATTTCAATGCCTGATTTATCTAGTTGATAACCATCAATTTGACCAACCTTAATACCACGGAAAAACAGCGGAGTGCCAACCTTAATAGAGCCTAACTGATCATCAACCAATTGGAATGATAAAGCATCTTTAGGCACCGAAGCCTCAAAGTTGGCGTGAGGTTGAGCAACAAAGCTATCGACCAATTCCAAACTATTACCAGGGATAACCCCAATGTAAGGCCCAGTGAGTAGCGTTTCTGGCGCATTAATACCAGCTAAAGAAATTTGCGCATCGACAATAAAATATTCACTGTCACTGGCACTAAAATGGTTTGCATATTGGCCATAAATATACGCTTGCGCATTAATTGTGGTTAAATCTTGGTTTAGCTTCACATGTGATATTTCACCAATTTTATGACCTTGATAGCGAATAGCGGCTTTCTCAGCCACTTTAGTACTCACAGGCAAGATAAGGTTAATCACCTTAGCCTGCATCAGGGCGAGTGACTTGGTATCATATAAACGCAGATTAGGTTGTGTGATCTGCAGATTCGCTGTCTCGTCAATGTGTCCAAGGGCAATACTGCCATTGATTGCACCTTTTAGAGGCGCCACATTAATATCGACACCGGCTAAACTGGCATTGATGGCGACAGCATCATTGCGCCAAAAAACAGTATTGGCTTTGACCAGAGCAACAAATTTATTGTCGATACTAATATCAATATTAAATTTATCTGTCTTAGCAAACCAATTGATTTTATTGACCGAACCTATTTGCATTTTCTTATAATAAATCGGTGACCCTTCAGTTAAATCGGCGCCATCAATACTGGTCAAGGTAAAGTGTGTCATCTGTTGCTGGGCGTAAAGCACCTGTGCCGACTCGATTGATTCATGTAAGGGTAAGGTGCTGTTAGGTGCAATCAAGGTATCGCTGTTACTTGGAATTAAGCTAATCGCACCTTCAAGCATAGTGGTCACGTCGCGAGTCTTAACCTTAATTCCGGCTAATGAAGCGTCAACGGCTAAGGCGCTTTCTGGAATAAAGAAACTCCCCTTTGTGAGTAAGTTTTTAAATTCCGGGAGAATTTCAATTTGATACTCAACGGTTGAAAAGTCTTTGCTTAAATTAATACTGGTAATTTGCCCAATAGGGAGTTGCTTATATCTAACTTGCGCGCCATTACTGACTCCCGTATGCGTATTGGCCACTACGGTGAGCTTAAGCTTAGCTTGAGTGAGTAAATCTGGGGCCTCAGAGGCTAACTCAAATTGCATTGCTTTATCAGATGCTTGAGTACCAGGTAACACATTAATTACACTACCAGTGACCAGTCGACTGAGGTTTTTAATGCCTTTTAATGATAAGTCAGCTCCACTTAACCAAAATTGACTATCGCTGGTGATCAGCCCTTGGTATTGATGTTCAACTCGAGCGCTAAACTGCACTCCAGTGTCGGTCAAACTCACTTTTTCTATTTCACCAATAGCAATACCGCGGTAGATGATAGACGTGCCTTCATTTACACCATCGTTGTCGGTCGCGGTTAAACTAAAATGTACCCCACCAATAGCAGAAAGCTCATCTTGGTAAAGAATATAAGCATCACCATTTTGCGCTTTTTCAGTATAGCTTCCGGTATCAAAGCTGATCCCGCCAGCCAAAATAGATGCAATACTCTCAGTACTGACTTTGATACCCGCTAAAGAGGCATCAATCTTCAGCCCAGATACATTCCAAAAGTGTGAGTCTTTGTTAACTAAATGGGCATATTGCTCTTGAACAAAAGCGCTGATAATAATTTGCTTATTACCATCTAAGCGATAGCTGACAACGCTGCCAACGGGTGCTTGCCGAAAAAAGACCGGTGACCCTACATCAATCGAACCCAGTTTAGGCGATTTAAGCTCGATCATTATGCCTTCACTGCCGGGGAGAATTGCGGGTGCTTCGCGCTGTGCTTCAAATTCAGTTGCCGAGCGGCCATCTCCGGGCTGGATGGCAATATAATTACCCGAAAATAGCGTATCTAAGCCTTCGACTCCGGTAATACTGGCTTTGGGTTTGACTAACCAAAACAAGGTGTTTTTATTCAAAAATGGGTCGGCGCGATAATCCATTACCACTTTGACATTAACACCTTTAAGGTCATCATCAATACCAATATCGGTGACTTTACCGACCGATAAACCTTGGTATTTTACTAATGTTTTACCAATATCAATGCCTGCGGCACTGGGAAAGTGGATTAAAATTTCAATGCCTGACTCTTTAATGCTTTTTACTCCTAACCAAGCACCCAATATTAAGGCGACAATAGGCAATAACCATATTGGCGAGAATAATTTTTTCTTAACAATTTTCGGTGATTCAATTTGTGTCATCGGTGTTTTCCAAGCGGTCCCAGAGTAAACGAGTATCTAACACTTTTGCCGCTAGTTGTGTCAGTAAGATCACTAACGCAAATGCAGTTGCAGCAGGTGCAGGTTTAGCATCTAACAGTTGTCCCATATTCACTAAAGCAACGGTTAATGAGATAACGAATAAGTCGAGCATCGACCAACGGCCAATCCATTCAATAATGTGAAAACCAACCATTAATTTTCTTTTTGATACCGGCAAGTTAAAACTGATGGCGGTTAAATAAGTGGCTAAGCCAAAAATCTTAAGCCAAGGTACTAAAATACTGGCAGTAAAAACAATTATCGCTATCGGCAACATGCCTGTTTGCACTAAATGGCTAATACCACTAAAAATAGTATCCTTAGTGACCACCCCGCGGTTTGTCAGGAGGGTGATAGGGTAGATGTTAGCGACGATAAGTAAAATAGTGGCTGTAATCAATAAAGCCCAACTCTGCTGGATACTGGCATAATTACGATTGCTTAATTGGCTAAAACAGCGCTGGCAATGATTTTTGCTGGTTAAATTCAGCTTGCGACAGACAGGGCATAAACATAAGCCTAACTTTTGCCCCTGCAAAGAGGCTTGAGCTTTTTTTGGGGCTTCCTGGTTAATATTTACATGAGGCTCTTCACTTGCTGAGGATAGCTCATTAGCGGGATTCATTGGAGTTTCAGGCATCAACATAACTCCACATGTGCTCAAGTTTATATTCACGTTGTAAAAAAAGAATGATGACAAACAGCATGGTAAAACTGAATGTCCCCATACCAAAATACACATCAGAAAAATCAGATAGTTGGAATGCAGATACCAAGAAACTGATGACATAAATTTCTAGCATGGTCATTTGTGATATCAAACCATGATTTTTTAGCAATGTCGTATAAGTTCTTTGCCAAAATGAGCTGTGTAATTCTAATTTGACAATAACAACTTGCGCCAGTATCGACAATATTAATAATCCAGGGGCGATAACAGCCGCAACCATTACCGCTAAGCCTACGACCCAATATCCTTCGGCCCAAACCGTCATAGCAGCCTGCATTACGGTCGTGGTTCTGACACTGCCAAGAAAGTGAATTTCGAGAACTGGTAACAAATTAGCAGGAATGAAAATAATTAACGCGGCAACGCATAGCGCCAACATACCATTGATAGAGCAGTACGGAGAATCATAGAGTACAGTATGACAACGCGGACAAATAGCGCGAGAACTAGAGGGTAACGCTCGTTTTCTCACTGCCAAATCACATGATCGGCATAATATTATAGAATCATGATCATCAAATTCATTCATGAAAAATTAATCTAATCCATAGTGAAAATCATTATCGGGTAGCTAAGAGGTAAACCTCTCAACTTTGCCTCATATTGGCAAATAAATGTGTCATTTGTTAAAAGAAACTCATTAATGTGTATTTGATAATATCAGAATAATCAGAACACTTGCATCATAAGTTAACTATGTGAGATTCTATGCACTGTATATAAAAACAGTGAGGATTACATCATGGCAGTGATAACCCAATTTGTCGTGGTCAGAGAAGGGGTGGAAAAGATGACATTTATATCGAAAAAAGAGGCTGATGCCTACGATAAGATGCTCGATATTTCCGATAACCTAGTGCCTTTTCTTATAAAGGCAGATCTTGGACTCGATGAAAATAAGTGCGAACAGTTAGCATTTTATCTCGCAAACAATAAAGATGAGCTTTCTAACTTGCTAAAAGGCGTAGTACAGGTTAAAAACGCTCCTGCAGTTAAAACCAAAAAGACTACGGCTAAAAATACCGCTGCAGAATAGCCGTATTTCAAACTTGTGAAGTAGATACCAGCTTAAGGAATGGAAATGAAAACCGAATTTTACCAAACATTAAATCGTCAAGCTCAAGCGTTACTTGAAGGCGAAGATGATTTGATTGCGGCAATGGCAAATTTTTCAGCGTTGTTAAATGACAACCTTGAGGATCTCAACTGGGCTGGTTTTTACATCAAGCGTGGTGAACAGCTCGTCCTTGG
Source organism: Shewanella vesiculosa (assembly GCF_021560015.1). Taxonomy (NCBI): domain Bacteria; kingdom Pseudomonadati; phylum Pseudomonadota; class Gammaproteobacteria; order Alteromonadales; family Shewanellaceae; genus Shewanella; species Shewanella vesiculosa. Next base: position 808,435 of record NZ_CP073588.1, read on the forward strand.
TCCTTTCCAAGGTAAAGTTGCGTGCACTCGAATTGATATGGGCAAAGGTGTTTGTGGCACCGCTGCTGCAGAAAATATCACCCAACGCATCGCCGACGTGCATCAATTTGATGGTCATATAGCATGCGATTCTGCGAGTAATTCCGAAATAGTCATTCCTGTAAGGCAGGGCAATGAAGTGGTGGCAGTGTTAGATATTGACAGTCCATTACTCAATCGTTTCGATCAAGATGATCAAATTGGCTTAGAAAACATGGTAAAAAGTTTCGAAACTTGCCTATTTGGTTAAATAGCGAACAAAATAGATTAAATCATGGTCGCATTCGCTGTCGCGGGCTTTATAATATGCCGCTAAACGCATTTGTGCTGGATTTACTGATGAGCGATGATTAAGCTGAGAGTAAGTTTGGTTAAATTGTTAAGGTTTGTTTCAATGACTTTAGCAAACTGGCGGATAGTGATATTTTGTACGTTGAGCCTTAACGGTAAGGTTTAACGAAAGATGAACGACTGCATGGCAAATTTCTGCCGCATAATCAGTCCCTTTATTAACGTGGAAGTAAAAATGGAATCAACAGACAAGTTGACCGACACCAACGCAATTTTAGCGTATTTATATGAAACCTTTCCTTTATGCTTTATTGCAGAAGGTGAAACTAAGCCATTAAAAATTGGTCTGTTTCAAGATTTGGCTGAACGGTTAGCTGATGATTCTAAAGTCAGTAAAACACAATTACGTGTAGCGCTTCGTCGTTACACCAGCAGCTGGCGCTATTTGAAAGGCGTTAAAGCGGGCGCTAAACGTATTGATCTTGACGGTAATGAATGTGCTGAATTAGAACAAGAGCATATTGACCATGCTATTTTGACGCTCAAAGAGAGCCAAGATAAAGCCAAAGCAAAACGTCAAGCTTTAGCACCCAAAAAACCGGCAAAGAAAGTAGCACCTAAACGCGCTCCAGCTGTTAAAAAAGAACGTCCAGCGCCAGTCGTTGCTCCTGTGATTCAACTTGTGCCAGCTAAGCTTGAAGATTTAAAACAAAAACAACGCGTTAATGTTAAGTTAGGTGCTACCCCAGTACCAGGTGTTGTGACTGATATTAATAAAGAAGATGTGCATGTTCAGTTAGATTCTGGCTTGTCCATCAAAGTACGTGCAGAGCACATACTATTATAGAAATTTAAGGAGTACTTGTTGATGCGAAAACTTACCTTGGCCGCGTCAATTGCCAGTTTATTTGTCGGCTTTTCGGCATGGGCAATTTCACCAACGATTCAAATCAGCGAGTTACCTAAACTAGCACAAGAGCCACAACATAAAGTGGCTAGCAAGCGAGTGACAACATTGTTCACTCGCTCGCATTATCATCGCTTTAATCTTGATAATGCATTTTCTGAACAAATATATTCCCGCTTTCTTGAGCAGCTTGATTATCGTCGAAATGTACTAACTGCGGCAGATATTGCGAGCTTTAGTCAGTATAAAGAACAGTTTGATAATATGGTCGAGTCTGGCGATATTAGCCCCGCTTTTGCTATGTATGAAGTTGTGCAACAACGTCGCTATGAACGTTTTGCGTATGCTTTATCTTTGCTCGATAAAGAGTTTGATTTTACCCAAGCAGGCGATGCTTATGAATTTGATCGCAAAGATGCACAATGGCCAAAAGATGAAGCTGAAGTTAATGAGCTTTGGCGTCAGCGGGTTAAGTATGATGCATTAAATCTCAAGTTGACCGGTAAAAAATGGCCTGAAATTGTTGAAGTGCTCGAGAAACGTTACAACAATGCCATTAAACGTTTAAGCCAAACCCAAAGCGAAGACGTATTTCAAACCGTAATGAATGCGTTTGCTCGCAGCGTTGAACCTCACACCAGTTACTTATCCCCACGTAATGCTGAACGTTTCCAAATGGAAATGAACCTAAGCTTAGAGGGCATTGGTGCTGTGTTGCAAATGGATGATGATTACACTGTTATCAAAAGTTTAGTGGCAGGAGGCCCTGCTGCCAACAGTGATAAATTATCGCCAGAAGATAAAATTGTTGGTGTTGGTCAAAAAGACGGTGGCATTGTTGATGTTATTGGCTGGCGTTTAGATGATGTGGTTGATTTGATCAAAGGTCCAAAGGGTAGCGAAGTTGTATTACAAATTTTACCCAAAAAAGGTGGCGCAAATGCTAAACCTTTTGAAGTGGTCATTACCCGTGACAAAATTCGTTTAGAAGATCGCGCAGCTACCTCAAAAGTAATTGAACCTAAAGAAGGTCAGTACGCCAATCGTAAAGTCGGTGTGATTCAAATCCCTGGATTTTACATGAATCTGTCGCAAGACGTGGCTAAAGAAATCGCTAAACTTGAAAAAGACAATGTTGAAGGCATTATTATTGACCTTCGTGGTAATGGTGGTGGGGCGTTAACTGAAGCCACATTATTGACCGGATTGTTTATTGATCAAGGGCCGGTTGTGCAAATTCGTGACGCCAATGGTGGTATTAATCAAAATCGTGATAATGATGGTATTAGTGCATACAGTGGTCCACTGACTGTGATGGTAGATCGTTACAGTGCATCTGCATCAGAGATTTTTGCTGCGGCTTTACAAGACTATGATCGCGCATTGATTGTGGGTGAATCGACTTATGGTAAAGGCACGGTTCAGCAGCATAAAAGTTTAGGTCGAATTTATGACATGTATGAAAAACCAATTGGTCATGTTCAGTATACCATTGCTAAGTTTTACCGTATCAATGGTGGCAGCACACAACGTAAGGGTGTTACCCCAGATGTGCGCTTGCCTACTGCTTTAGAAGCGGGTGAATATGGTGAATCGGAAGAGAAAAATGCGCTTCCGTGGGATAAAGTTCCTGCTGCTCAATACACTACATTGGGCAATATTACGCCTATGTTGATAAGTTCTCTTGATGTTAAACATCAAGCGCGGATCAGCAATGACGAAGAGTTTAGTTATATTTATCAAGATATAGCTGAGTTTAAAAAGCATCACAATGACAAAACCATTTCGCTTGTTGAAAGTGAACGTCTTGCATCTCGTGAAGATGATGACAAGCGTGCACTCGATCGAGAAAATGCCCGAAGAGAGCACGATGGTTTAGCAATTGTTAAGTCACTAGATGATATAGAAAAGACCGATGACAGTAAGTTACCGGATGCCTTTTTAGATGAAACGGCTTATATCACGCTTGATATGGCGGATGCAGAGAAATTGGCAAAAACAAACTCAAAGTGATTTAGTGTGACAGTTAACAAACGCGCTTAGGCGCGTTTTTTCTTAATAATAACAACCTCAGCTCTGGATATAAACGGTTGCAAACAGTCCTTCGCATCTCTAACTGCGTTGTATCGACTTGCAGTAGGTTAACTGCGGTCTATTCGGCTTGTTAGTAAAATGACCTTTTTGAGGTGGAATAGGCAGCATATTGATATTTTATCCCATTTATCCAATCACTTAACCACGGCTGAAGTGAAATAAAAACAATACCAATTCGATAACGTTCCCACACAAGTTTAATCATATTGGCATGAGTACCATTGAAAAGGATCCTGTATGAACCAAGCGCAAGAGAAACACCTCAAAGATTATACTAAGCCTGCATTTACCATTTCTCATGTAGATTTAAACGTTATTCTTGATGGCAAGAATACCAAAGTAACGGCTGTTAGTAAGGTGATCCGTAATGGCCAACATCAGCATGATTTAGTGCTTGATGGTGAACAACTCTCTCTGAGCTCAGTCAAGCTTAATGGTACAACGGCAAACTATCGTCAACACGAAAGCCAATTAACGATCACCACTGAGCTAAATGAGTTTGAATTAGAGGTGGTTACTTTACTTGACCCTGAGGCAAATTCGAGTCTTGAAGGTCTTTACATGTCTGATGGTGCTTATTGCACGCAATGTGAAGCCGAAGGATTTCGTCGCATTACTTACTTTTTAGACAGACCCGATGTTTTGGCTATTTATACCGTACGTATTGAAGCCGATAAACATGCTTTTCCTTTTTTGTTAAGTAACGGTAATTTAATTGATAAAGGCGAGATGCCACGTTCTGGACGTCACTTTGTTAAGTGGCATGATCCATTTCCAAAACCAAGTTACTTATTTGCAGTTGTCGCTGGTGACTTTGATTTGCTTAATGACAGCTATACCACTCAGTCTGGTCGAGAGGTGACGCTGCAAGTTTTTGTTGATAAAGGTAATTTACATAAAGCCGATCACGCGATGGCGTCATTGAAAAAATCGATGAAGTGGGATGAAACCCGTTTTGGTCTTGAGTACGATCTCGACATCTATATGATTGTGGCAGTTGATTTTTTCAATATGGGAGCGATGGAAAACAAAGGTTTGAATGTGTTTAATACTAAATACGTTCTTGCTGATAAAGCCAGTGCTACTGACGAAGATTATCACGGCATTGAGTCAGTTGTTGGTCATGAGTACTTTCACAACTGGACGGGTAACCGAGTAACCTGTCGTGATTGGTTTCAACTGAGTTTAAAAGAAGGCTTAACCGTTTTCCGCGATCAAGAATTTAGCTCTGATGTGGGGTCTCGCGCTGTTAATCGTATCCAAGCCATTCGCGTGATGAAAAATCAACAGTTTGCTGAAGATACCGGTCCTATGTCTCATCCTATTCGTCCTGAAAGTGTGATTGAAATGAACAATTTCTACACAGTGACGGTTTATAACAAGGGTGCTGAAGTGATCCGCATGATGCACACTATTCTAGGTGAGGCCGGTTTTCAAGCGGGTATGAAGTGCTATTTTGAACGTCATGATGGTCAAGCTGTAACTTGCGATGATTTTGTTAATGCCATGCAAGATGCCAGCGGTAAAGACTTAACCTTATTCCGTCGTTGGTACACCCAAGCGGGTACACCTGTCGTCACGGTCAAAGATCATTTCGATGCAGACAAGGGCGAATATCATTTAACTGTTACTCAGCAGGTGGTATCACAAGGTGTAAAGGGCCAAACACTGCATATACCTTTTAGTGTGGAGTTATTGGACCGAGCGGGACAGTCCATTGTCAATAAAGTACTTGATGTGACACAAGCCAGCCAAACATTTGTGTTTGATGGACTGGACAGTGCGCCTACAGCCTCCTTGCTTCAAGATTTTTCTGCACCGGTGAAACTCGTTTACGATTTTAGCATTGACCAGCTTGTTCATCTTATGCGCCATGCATCGAGTGAAGTTGCACGCTGGGAAGCATCGGTGCAATTAATCAGTCAAACCATCTGGGATAACGTTGCACAATTACAACAGCAACAAGTGATGATGATTGACACCAGGGTGATAGAAGCCTTTAGAGGTGTTATTTTAGATGCTAATCTTGATCAAGCTTTAGTCGCTGAAATTTTGTCTATCCCGAGTGCTTCAGCACTTATTGAGCAGGTAGATCATGTTGATTTAGATGCATTGGCAAAAGCCAGAGAATTTGTTGTTGAAGAACTCGCCTCTGCTTGCGAAGATGAGCTGTTAGTGTGTTACCGAGCACTGATATTAATCGATAACCCAGCTGCCAGAGCATTTAAAAATATTGCCTTGTCATTATTATGCCAAGTCTCCGATACCCATGAATCGTTAGTTGAAAAACAATACTATTCAGCCAGAAACATGACCGACAGTTTAGGTGCTTTGAAAGCGGCCGCGATGGCAAAGTTAGCGTGTTTACCTATGCTATTAAGTGACTTTGAGTCCACATGGAAATCAACCCCATTAGTGATGGATAAATGGCTTACTTTACAAGCTTTAGTTAACAGTGACGATGTGATTGAACAGATTAAGACACTCACTAAACATAGCAGCTTTAGTTTTTCTAATCCTAATCGCATTCGGTCATTGATTGGAGCTTTTGCTGCGGCAACACTTACCAATTTCATCGTGCTGATGGAGAAGGTTACCGTTATTTAACTAAAATTTTAGTTAAATTGAATAAATCTAATCCACAAGTTGCTTCGCGAATGATTACCCCATTAATTCAGTTTGCTAAATTTGACCAAGAACGTCAGCAATTAATGAAACAGTGTTTGGTCGAGTTAAAATCATTACCAGATTTGTCGAACGATTTATATGAGAAAGTGACTAAATCATTAGCTGAATAAAGTCTTAAATTACTATTTATCCAGTAGGATTAATCAGTCTGTTTAGTGTGTTAAAAAGGAGAGCTTGCTCTCCTTTTTATGGAGTGATTTATGGAGTTATTTTTTTCTCTTAACGTAAGTTATGAAGCTTTTTTTGCCATATTACCAAGGGGTTGCAGAAAAAGTGCAAGTAAGGGACCACAAAGGTCGTGTATTGCACATCAATGGTAAGTATTTTAGACCTTATTTAACCCCTAATGGCATCCATGGCGAGTTTAAATTAGTCCTTTGCCCTGACGGGAATTTCAAATCCCTTAATAAATTATAGAGCATTTACTTCAAACGTTTGATTGATTAATAGTGTGTGAAGTAGCAAGCTGTTAACATTTATAAGTACATGAAAATAAACTTTTTTCGTTAGTGGTTAAATGATTGTATTTTTATCGCCTGTGTTAATTCAAATATAGGCAGGTTTTATTTAGCCATTTTTACCCCGACATCGTTAATTTTCTTAAACATTTTCTTTTTTTTGACCTTGCTCAATATAGTTAAATGCTGTAACAATGGTGTTGCCTGTGGGCTAACAAGATGTTGGTTAAATTCCTATAACAACTAATCCAACAGGTTACGGAGATGAACTAAAATGAATATTGTTAAAAAAAGATTTAACAAGTCGGCTCTCGCTTTGGGGGTGGTGTCGGCATTATGTTTGGGAATGAGCACTTCAGCCTCAGCTGCTTCTTTTCAATGGGGTGATGTACGAGGTACGTTTGACTCTACTTGGACCGCAGGTGCCAGTTGGCGTGTGTCAGATAGAGACTGGAGTGGTCAAATTGGTAAGGTGAATCAGCCACAATTTGATTGGTCAGGTTACTCAGCATTTGGTGGCGCATTTGGTTCAACCAAATATACGTCAGCCGAAATTTGGGCTCAGCCTGGCTCATATTCAAGCAACAATGACTTAAGCAACTTATTGTATGCAAAAGGTGATACGACTTCAGAGATCGTTAAAGGTCTTCATGAGTTATCACTTAAGTATGAAAACTACGGTTTGTTTTTACGTGGTATGTATTTTTATGATCGCAAACTCAATGATGGTGACTATGGTTTTAATGACCCATTAACCGGTAAAGAGTTCGATCCTTGTGCTGACAGCAAAGCATCAGAAGTGCAATGTAAAGACATTCGCTTATTGGATGCATTCGTCTATGCCAACTGGGATTTAAACGACGGCGCTAATCCATTAAGCGTTCGTGTCGGAAATCAAGTGGTTTCTTGGGGGGAAAGTACCCTAATTTCTCATGGTATTGCTGAAATCAATGCTGTTGACTTAAACATTCTCAATGCGCCAGGTGCTGAACTTAAAGAAGCGTTCCGTCCACAAGGGATGGTTTGGGCATCGTTAGGGTTATCTGAAAACTTAAACCTAGAAGCTTTTTATCAATATGATTGGCAGCCTATTTGGGTACCAACGCCCGGTTCAAACTTTGCGACCAATGATTTTGTGGGTTTTGGCGGATACAACCAGAATGCGCAGTTAGGTTTCAACTCTAATCCAGATATGAACCAAGATTTCCTTATTTCTGAATACACACGTCTATACGAAGCTGCCGCAGCCAGTGGATTTAATTCTGCTTATGCCGCTTATATGACAGCGTATTCAACTAAAGCTGCCTTAGTTCAGGATGCTGCAGACCCAAGTAATGATGGCCAATTTGGTGTTAAGTTAGGATATTACTCTCCAGAACTTGGCGAAACTGAGTTTGGTTTTTATTACATGAATTACCATAGTCGTCGCCCACTTATCAGTGGAACAGCGTCTAATTTCACCACTGAGGCCATTGGTCGTGATTATGGTCGTTTAGCACAAAGCGGTGGCGTGATTGACCGTGATTTATTGCTGAGCATGGAAACCTTTACCAAGTCGCAAATTGTTTATCCTGAAGACATTCAGTTATATGGCTTCAGTTTTAACACTTTGGTGGGTGATACATCTGTTGCCGGTGAAATTTCTCACCGTGTAGATGAGCCATTACAAATTGATGATGTTGAATTACTTTTCTTAGCTATGCCTCAACAGCTAGCAAATGCAGGCATTCGTCCTGACTTAGATGGTATTTCACAAATGGATAATGTGGCTCCTGGCGAAACAGTTGATGGGTATATACTTACCGATACGACTCAAGCACAGATGACATTTACTCACCTATTTGGTCCAACACTTGGTTTAGACAACTTAACTATGCTTGCTGAAGTGGGTGGTGTGTGGATCCATGACATGCCTGGTTTTGACGAATTACGCTTAAATGGTCCAGGTACTGCGCGTTCTGGTGGTAATCCAGATATGCCTGGCATTATTGAAGCATTACATAATGGTCCAGAAACCAATCCATTCCCGACTGATTTTGCTTGGGGTTATCGTTTAGTGGCCAAAGCTGACTTTAACAACGTGTTTGCTGGTGTGAACATGTATCCAAGAGTAATTTTCTCTCATGACGTTGATGGCATTACGCCTGATCCAATGTTCCTGTTCACTGAAGGCAGAAAGTCTGTTGCTTTGGGTGTCAATTTTGATTATCAAAGTCGCTGGGGCGCAGATATTTCTTACAACAGCTTCTTTGGTGGTGTAGGAACAACAAATGCGATGACAGACAGAGATTATATTTCTTTCAACGTCAAGTATTCGATCTAAAAGGATAATTATAATGAAGAAACTGACGATATTATCGGCAGCAGTGATGATCGCACTAAGTGCACCTGCTGCGCTGGCGAAAGTATCACAAGCTGATGCAGATAAATTGGGTACAACATTAACCCCTCAAGGTGCAGAAAAAGCGGCAAATGCAGATGGTTCAATTCCTGCTTGGACTGGTGGTATCACTAAGCCTATTGCTGGTTACACCAAGGGTATGCATCATCCAGATCCGTTCCCAGATGACAAAAGCTTATTTACCATAACCAATGCAAATAAAGCCCAATATGCTGAGTTTTTAACTCCGGGTCAAAACAAGCTATTTGAAGTCTACCCAGATACTTACAAAATGAATGTTTATCAGACTCGTCGTACAGCGGCTGTGCCTCAATATGTTTATGATGCAACTAAAGTCAATGCTGTTGGTGCTGAGTTAATTTCTGATGGTAATGGTATTAAAGGGGCCACAATTGGCGTTCCGTTTCCTATTCCTGCGAATGGCCTAGAAGTCATTTGGAATCATATCCTGCGTTTTCGCGGTGTAGATGTTGAAACGTATCGTAGCCAAGCTGCACCTATGGCGAATGGTTCTTATACTCTAGTTGAAAACTCTGAGGAAATTCGTTTCGAATATTCGCGTCCTGAAGTGACTTTAGAGAAACTTAAAGAAACCAACACCTTGTTTTACTTTAAGCAAGTTGTGACTCAACCAGCACGATTAGCCGGTACTGCATTGCTGGTTAAAGAAACCATGGACCAAGAGGCGCTTCCACGTCAAGCTTGGACCTATAACACAGGGCAACGTCGCGTTCGTAAAGCACCTAACGTCGCGTTTGATACTCCAGGTACTGTTTCTGATGGTCTAAGAACAACCGATGATTTCGATATGTTTAACGGTTCTCCAATGCGTTATAACTGGGAGCTCGTAGGCAAAAAAGAAATTTATATTCCGTACAACGACTATCGATTACATTCAGACAAACTAAAGTATGACCAAATTTTAAAACCGGGTCATATCAACCCTGAATTTGTTCGCTATGAAAAACATCGTGTATGGGAAGTGAAGGCAACATTAAAAGAGGGCATGCGTCATACCTATAAAACTCGCGTGTTTTATATTGATGAAGATTCATGGCAAGTGGCAGTAACGGATATATATGACAACCGCGACGAGCTTTATCGTGTTGGTGTTGCTCATCTTATCAATTACTACGAAGTGCCTACGTTGTGGAGTACCTTAGAAGTATTCCATGACCTTCAATCACGCCGTTATTTAGCGATGGGTTTAGATAACGAAGGTCGTATGTATAATTTTGATGCATCACTTTCTGAAGCTAACTTCACACCAGACGCATTAAGACGTGCCGGTATTCGTTAATAGCCATAATAAAATGGGGCGCCTAGCGCCCCTATAAATTTTAAAGGAAGTTTGTATGACGTTTAGCATGCTTCGCAGTATTGTGGCGATTGGGATTAGTGCATGTTTATATACTGCTTCAGTAGATGCCCAACTCGATCCGCTTTCAGTTCAAATTCAACCCTTAGCTCAATCCTCTTTATTACTTGATATTGCCAATGCGGGCGACAAACTTGTTGCCGTCGGTCAACGTGGCAATGTGTTGATATTAGAAAATAATCAATGGCATCAAGTCGCCACTCCCGTTTTGTCCCAGTTAACCAAAGTGTTTTTTTTCGATGACAAACAAGGTTGGGCTGTCGGTCATGATGCCACGATTATTCACACCCAAGATGGTGGTGAGACCTGGTCAGTGCAGATGCAATCAGCTGAAATTGAGAAGCCATTTTTAGATGTACGCTTCTATACTCCTGAAGATGGTATTGCGGTTGGGGCGTATGGATTATTTTATCGCACCGCTGATGGCGGTAAAACTTGGCAAGATGAGTTTCACCAAGAATTGCTCTTTGAAGATGATGTTGCTTATTTAAATGACCTTAAAGCAGAAGATGAAGCCTTGTATTTATCGGAGCGTGCGTCTTTATTACCTCACTTTAACCGTTTGATTCGTCTTGAAGATAAACGCTTATTATTGGTCGGTGAGCTTGGTATGGTGGCGGTATCTGGTGATAATGGCCATACATTTACTAAAACCAATTTTGACTATGATGGCTCGATGTTCAATGCCATTTCGGTTGGTGATGATGTTTATGTAATGGGACTTCGTGGTCATGTATTTAAGTCAGATTTAAGTTTATCTGCATGGGAAGAAGTAGAACTACCGGTCCAATCATCAATCAATGGTGCACTTGTTACATCTAATAATGACCTATACCTAGTCGGTAATGCTGGAATTGTATTATCAGTTGATGATGGTAGAGCAACTATTGTTGCTAGGCGTCAAGGTGAAAACATTGTGGCTATTGCTAAAGACAGTAAAGGCCAATTATGGTGCCGGTTCTAAGGGACTGTTTCAGCTTGATTAACCTTTTGGTTAAATTGGACAATTAAAACAACAATAATAAGGCCGAAAAGATGTTAGAAAAACTGGTCAATGGATTTGAATCTCATTTATTTCGTAATCGAAAATGGGTCATAATTTCATTTATTTTTATTACTATTTTTTTAGGTTACCAAGCCAGCCAACTAAAAATGGATGCGGCTTTCAGTAAAAATATTCCTCTTAATCACTCTTATATGCAAACCTATACCAAGCATCAGAAAGACTTTGGTGGTGCCAACAGCATTATGGTTGCAGTTGAAGATACGAGCGGCAATATATTTAATCCGGAATTTTTTTGATGCACTCAAAAATGTCCACGATCAATTATTCTTTATTCCTGGTGTAGAACGCTCACAGGTTAAGTCACTTTTTTCGCCTTCAACGCGTTTTACCGAAGTCGTTGAAGATGGTTTTGCTGGCGGCCCAGTTATCCCTGCCGATTTCAGTAACGATGAGTATGGCCTTAAAGTGGTACGAGACAATATCGAAAAGGCTGGCATTGTAGGTCGTCTTATCGGTAATGATTATACTTCTGCCATGGTATCGGCCCAATTGATGGAGTTTGATCCGCAAACGGGTGAAGCCATTGATACAATTGCATTTGCCAATCAACTTGAGCAAGAGCTTCGCGGTAAGTTTGAAACCGATAAGATTAAAATTCATATCATTGGCTTTGCTAAAATGGCTGGTGATGTAGCAGAAGGCGCCAAAGGCGTACTGTTGTTTTTCTTAATCGCCATAGCCATTACAGTGATGGTGTATCTATTTTCCAAATCGATAGTGCTGACTATTTTACCATTGATGTGTAGTTTGGTTGCGGTATTTTGGCAATTAGGCTTATTGACGGTTATCGGATTTGGCTTAGACCCAATGTCGATTTTGGTGCCATTTTTGGTATTTGCCATTGGTGTCAGTCATGGGGTACAGATGATCAATGCTGTGCGTCGTCGCGTGCTAGATGGCCAGACGACGAAAGCGGCATCTGCATCGGCTTTTCGCAGCTTATTAGTGCCGGGTGGCGTTGCGTTACTATCTGATACAGTGGGTTTTTTTAACCTTACTTTCGATTGATATTGGTATTATTCGAGAGCTGGCAATTTCTGCATCATTAGGTGTTGCAGTGATTATTCTCACTAATCTTATTTTGCTTCCTTTAGTGATTTCATATTTCGAATTGCCAGCTAAGCAAGATAACCCACAGAAACGTCAAAAAATAGAAAATATTTGGCGTTGGTTGTCTAAGTTTGCCACTCCGAAATATGCTGTAGTGGTATTGATTTCAACAGCAATCCTTTATGCCGTTGGTTTTCAGCAAGCGTCAAAAATGCAAATTGGTGATTTACAGGGTGGGGCGCCAGCGCTGCATCAGGACTCTCGCTATAACCAAGATACTTTCTTCATTACCAAACATTTCTCTATAACAACCGACGTTATGTCTGTGATTGTAGAAGCCACTCCTGAAGCTTGTACATATCATTCTGTGTTATCGCAGATAGATCAGTTTGAGTGGATGATGGCTAATACACCTGGGGTTGAGTCAACCGCGAGTTTGGCATCGATTGCCAAAAAAGTGAATGCCGGTTTTAACGAAGGTAACCCTAAGTGGGAGATTTTACCGCGCACCACAGCCAGTCTAGTTCAAGCCGTGGGTCAAGTTCCAACCACATCGGGTTTGTTAAATAGCAACTGTTCTGTTATGCCGGTTTACTTGTTCTTAAAAGACCATAAAGCAGAAACCATTGAGGTGGTTGTTGATAAAGTTAAAGCTGTTGCTGCTGAGCTTAACTCCGACACGTTACAATTTAAGTTAGCATCGGGTCCGGTTGGCGTTATGGCTGCAACCAATGAAGCTGTAAGTGAAGCTCAGCTGCCAATGATGTTGTACGTTTACGGTGCAGTGTTTGTCTTGTGTTTAATTAGCTTTAAGTCACTCAAGGCAACGATAGCAGTGATTATCCCACTTTATGTGGTATCGACGTTAGCACAAGCCTTAATGACTTTGCTCGATATTGGTCTAGCAGTCAGTACCTTACCTGTTATCGCCTTAGGGGTGGGTATTGGTGTTGATTACGGGATTTATATCTTATCGACCATGTCCAATAAGCTCAGTAATGGCATGCCTGTGCAACAAGCGTATTTCGAAGCATTGGTTGAGCGTGGCAGTGCGGTGATATTTACCGGGCTAACATTAGCGATTGGGGTGAGTACTTGGTTCTTCTCCGACCTGAAATTCCAAATGGATATGGGAATTTTGCTGACTTTCATGTTTTTAGTGAATATGTTGGGGGCAATTATTATTCTTCCCGCACTTTCAGCTATGTTTTGGAGAAAAAAGTAACTAAAACATGCAATTAAATAAAAAAGGGAGCTTAGCTCCCTTTTTTGTTTTGCATAGTTACTCTATGCAAACGACTTAAATGTCATTTTAAGTACCAATCTATGCTGTCGAGTGGATTTATAGAGGATGTACCACTAAAATTTTCCTCGATATAGCAGCAATTTAGTAATAAACTTTGCATCAGATCTCAATTATGAGTTTCTTTTGTTAAACTAAAAACAGTTATTTACGTGATACACACAAAATGACTCGGACCTACAGAATCAACAAGCCGAAGCATCCATATAATGATAAGAGCGCTGCCATAGACGCTTAAGGAATCTGCAACATGGCCTTGAAAGATGCAATGCCTTCAGTACTACTGGAAAATGTAGTCAATTTAATTCACACAAAAATCCCTCATTCTCAAGCCAAACAAGTTGAGCAATTTGCTAATTGCCTCTACGCCCATATGTCAAAAGACGATCTCAATGCTCGTAATGACAGTGATTTATATGGTGCCGTATTGAGCCTTTGGAATGCGCTGAATAAAACCGCGCAGGACGAAACTCACATCCGAGTGTTTAATCCTAGCCAAGCAAAACATGGCTGGCAGTCAACTCACAGCATTATTGAGATTATTCAACTTGATATGCCTTTTTTGGTTGACTCGCTCTCAATGGCGTTAAATCGAATGGGCATTACCGCTCATGTGATGTTGCATACGCCATTAGCGGTCGTGCGTGCTGCTAACAACAATGTCACTGATGTGTCATTTGTTAATGAAGCTACAGAAGGCAGCAATAATGTTGCGGTTTTCTTAGTCGAAATTGACAAGCAAAATAGTGATGCCGACATCAAGGCGATTGAGAAAGAGATTCAATCTGTCTTAGCGGATGTCTCAGCGTCGGTCAATGATTGGCAATTAATGTCAGACACATTAACCGATACCATTAAACAATTACCTTCACGGCCATTTCCAGGTGAAAAAGCGGAACTTCAAGAGTCTGTTGATTTTTTAAACTACTTGAACAACCACCATTTCACTTTACTCGGTTATCGCTATTATGATTTAAAACGCGTTGAAGGTGATGTTGAGCTTGTCCCTAATATTGAATCTAGCTTAGGATTAATGAACCGTTCAAAAACCTCACACAGTGAGCGTGGTTTGTTACTTTCAAGTTTATCTGATTCTGCCCGCAAAGAGGCATTAGATGAAAGCTTACTTGTTCTGACCAAAAGCTCTGCCAAAAGCCGTGTGCATCGTCCAGCTTACGTAGATTATATTGGCGTTAAACGCTTCGACAAAAAAGGCAACGTAATTGGTGAAGATCGCTTCATCGGTTTATATGCTTCTAATCTTTATAACCGTAGTCCACGCGAGATCCCATTGCTGGGTGAAAAAGTTCAGCGCATTCTTGATAACTCAGGTCTAGCGCCGCGCTCTCATGACTATAAAGCGTTAATGAACATCCTTGAAAACTTACCTCGTGATGAGCTAATCCAAGCTAAAGATCATGAGCTGTCTAATATCGCTTATGGCATATTGGAAATGCAAGATCGCGATAAGTTAAAGTTGTTTGTTCGTAAAGATGGCTATGGCCGCTTCTTGTCGTGTTTAGTGTATGTGTCTAAAGACCGTTATAACACTAAGTTACGCCAAGATACTCAACGCATTCTAGCGCAACACTTCAAGAGCAATGAAGATGTTGAGTTCACAACGTATTTTTCTGAGTCTACTCTGGCTCGAACTCATTATATTATCAAAGTTGATAATAACAATATGGATGTTGATGTGGCCGCTATTGAAAAAAATCTTATCGAAGCCGCTCGTTCGTGGGATGATAAATTGCACACAGCGTTAAATAATACTGTCGGTGAACAAGCTGGTACAGGACTGACAAAACGTTATTTAAATGCTTTCCCACCTAGCTATAAAGATGATGTTCTTCCAAGCTCAGCTGTAGTTGATATGCAGCATCTAGAAGCATTGGATGATGAACATAAGTTAGGCATGTTATTTTATCAGCCACAAGAAACAGCATTAAACGACAATAAAGTGCGTTTAAAATTGTTCCATAAAGACGAGCCAATTCACTTGTCTGACGTATTACCAATGCTAGAAAACTTTGGTTTACGTGTGATCAACGAACGCCCATACGAAGTGAAAACTAATGATGGTGCTACGTTCTGGATCTTAGACTTCTTAATGACAGTGCAAGGCGCAGCGACAGAAAACCTTGCTGATAGTCAAGATCGTTTCCAAACAGCCTTGTTACAAGTGTGGCAAAAGAAGTTAGAAGACGATGGCTTCAACCGCATGGTACTTTCAACGGGCTTAAGTGGCCGTGAAGTGTCTATTTTACGTGCATATGCTAAGTACATGCGCCAAATTGACGCTACATTCAGTCAGTCTTACATTGAAGAAACCTTTAGCCGCTATCCAAAACTTGCGGATTTATTGGTTAAGATGTTCATTCGTAAGTTCAATCCTAAGCTAAAGACACGCACCTTGAGTAAATTCCTCGAGCAAGTGAATATTCAGCTTGATGACGTTTCAAGTTTAGATGATGACCGAATTATTCGACGTTATTTAGATTTAATTAATGCCACATTGCGTACTAACTTCTATCAAACTGCGATTGGTGGCAAATCAAAGGATTATATCTCATTTAAATTTGCACCGAGCTTAATTCCAGAAATGCCTAAGCCGATGCCTAAGTTTGAGATCTTTGTGTATTCACCTCGTGTTGAAGGTGTCCATCTACGTGGCGGTAAAGTGGCTCGTGGTGGTTTACGCTGGTCAGATCGTCGCGAAGATTTCCGTACTGAAGTGTTAGGCTTAGTAAAAGCACAACAAGTTAAAAACACCGTGATTGTGCCTGTAGGCGCAAAAGGTGGATTTGTGTGTAAGCAACTGCCAACAGAGGGTGGCCGTGAGGCTTTATTCACCGAAGGGCAAGAGTGTTACCGTATCTTTATTCGCGCATTATTAGACATTTCTGACAACATAATTAACGGTGAAGTTGTTCCGCCTGCAGATGTTGTCCGTCATGATGAAGACGATCCTTATTTAGTGGTTGCAGCCGACAAAGGCACCGCGACTTTCTCAGATATCGCTAACGCAATTGCGATCGAATACAACTTCTGGTTAGGCGATGCGTTTGCCTCTGGTGGTAGTAATGGTTATGACCACAAGAAAATGGGGATTACCGCACGTGGTGCTTGGGAATCGGTTAAACGCCATTTCCGTGAAATTGGTGTAGATTGCCAAACCACTCCATTTAGCTGTGTGGCGATTGGTGATATGGCGGGTGATGTATTTGGTAACGGTATGTTGTTATCTGAGCAAACTCAATTGGTTGCTGCATTTAACCATATGCATATCTTTATCGACCCAACGCCAAAAATTGCCGAAAGCTATGCTGAACGTCAGCGTTTGTTTGTCTTGCCACGCTCAAGCTGGGAAGATTATAACGCGAAACTGATTTCTAAAGGCGGCGGGATCTTCTTACGCTCTGCCAAGTCAATTAAATTGACCCCAGAAATTAAGCAGATGTTAGCGACTGATAAAGACACCATGAACCCAACCGAACTGATGAAAGAACTACTGAAAATGCCAGTAGACTTGATTTGGAATGGTGGTATCGGGACTTATGTTAAGTCGAGCAAAGAATCTCATGCTGAAGTTGGCGATCGTGCTAATGACACTTTACGCGTTAACGGTAAAGAAATTCGCGCCAAAATTATTGGTGAAGGCGGTAACTTAGGTTGTACCCAATTAGGCCGTATTGAATACTGCGCTAATGGTGGCCGTATGAACACCGACTTTGTTGATAACGTTGGTGGTGTTGATTGCTCAGACAACGAAGTTAACATTAAAATTTTCTTGAATACCTTGGTGGCAGAAGGCGAGTTAACGGTTAAACAACGTAACCGTCTACTTGAAGACATGACAGACCAAGTTAGCGAGATTGTCATTCAAGACTGTAAAGATCAGACTCGTACTATCTCTGTGACCCAAGTCGATGGCGTGTCGCAGTTGAAAGAGCAGATTCGTTTTATTCAATATCTTGAAAAAGACGGCAAGCTTGATCGCGCGCTTGAGTTTTTACCTACTGATGACGATTTAGCTGAACGGTTAGCCAATGGACGAGCGTTAACTCGCCCTGAAATATCGGTATTAGTTGCGTACGCTAAAATGGTATTGAAAGAGCAATTAGTGACTCCTGAAATCACTGAGGATGCATTTTTAAGTAAATTGCTAGTGGCTTATTTCCCTAAAAAGCTTCAAGCAAAATACGCTAATAAAATGACCGCTCATCCTCTTCGCGGTGAGATTATTGCTACATCATTAGCCAACGAGTTAGTTAATGATATGGGCTTTAATTTTGTACAACGTATGCAAGATGAGACCGGTGCAACAGTTGCTGAAGCCGCCATTTGTTATACTATGGCCCGAGAAATCTTTGGCCTTGATGACTTAACCACTTCAATTACTGATTTAAGTGGCGTCATCCCTGCAGTGGTGCAGGGTGAAATGTTGCATCAATTACGTCGCAGTATGCGTCGCGCGTGTCGTTGGTTTATCCGCCATCGTAATCGTGCTCATGATATTGACCAAACTATTGCGTTCTTTAAGCCAGTGTTTGAACAGCTTAAAGCCAATGTTGACCAATACATGATAGATGCTGAAGTGAAAGTAATTTCTGCTGAGATTGCTGCGCTAACCACCGAAAATGTTCCTCAAGCTGTTGCACAAGTTGTGGCTAAAATGAGTACATTATTCTCAGCGTTAGACATTGCACAAATTGCTCAAATCGAGAACAAGTCAGTTGAACTGGTATCAGAAACTTACTTTAAACTCGGTGCAAAAGTTGAGTTACATTGGTTCTTAGAACAAATCAGTGCTCAACCTGTTGCTAACCATTGGCAAGCACTTGCCCGTGCAGCATTCAGAGAAGAACTTGATTGGCAGCAACGTGCATTAAGTTCTGCTGTATTACGTACTTGTACCGAGACTTGTGATGCAGATAGTGTGATTAATCAGTGGATTGAACAAAATAAGCCTTTACTCGAAAGATGGTATCACATGCTAGCGGATTTCAAGGTTTCTCAAACCCATGAATTTGCGAAGTTCTCAGTCGCCTTACGGGAACTGAACTTACTGATTTTACATTGCGTAGGTCAGAAGTAGTTTTTATAATGTGAATAAGCCCTGGCGATTGCCGGGGCTTTTTTTAGGTCTAGGAGAAAACATGTTTTACAAACTTGCACAGAAAGTAATGTTTCAGATGGACCCTGAGTTAGCTCATAATCTAGCGATTGGTAGCTTGAAAATTACCGGAAATAACCCATTAAACTGTTTCTATCGTCAACAGGTTAAATCCGCTCCTGTAACCTGTATGGGCCTGACGTTTCCTAATCCTGTTGGCTTAGCTGCGGGATTAGATAAAGACGGCGAGTCAATTGATGCTTTTCATGCGATGGGGTTTGGCCATGTTGAAGTCGGAACCGTAACACCACGTCCGCAACCGGGTAACGATCAACCAAGATTGTTTCGATTAAAACCTGCTAAAGGGATTATTAATCGGATGGGTTTTAACAATAAAGGTGTGGATAATCTGGTTCGTAATTTAATGGCCAAAAAGTCTGACATTATGGTTGGTGTGAATATAGGTAAAAACAAAGATACTCCAGTAGAGCAGGGTAAGGATGACTACTTGATCTGCATGGATAAAGTGTACCCATACGCCAGTTATATTGCGGTGAATATCTCTTCACCAAACACCCCAGGTTTACGTTCAATGCAATACGGTGAGTTACTTGACGACTTACTCAGTTCAATTAAAGCGAAACAAACAGAATTAACCGCTAAACATGGCAAATATGTCCCGGTTGCGCTCAAGATTGCGCCTGATTTAAGCTCAGACGAGATTAAAGCGATTGCGGATTCGTTACTGAGTAATCAGTTTGATGGTGTGATTGCGACTAATACAACATTAAGCCGAGATACTGTTACTGGTTTAAAACATGCCGAAGAAATGGGCGGTTTAAGCGGTAAGCCTTTGACTGATTTATCGACTCAAGTGATCAAACAATTAGCGATCTGTTTGCAAGGTAAGATCCCGATCATTGGTGTTGGTGGGATCAATAGTGCCGCAGATGCGATAGCTAAGTTTGATGCAGGCTCAACTATGGTGCAGATATACTCAGGTTTTATTTATCAAGGACCTAAATTAGTTGATCAGATCGCAAAGGCATATTGTTCAAAATAGCGCCTAAAACAGCTTTGCATTGATCAAAAATCATGCCGCGATCGAAGTTTTGATCGTTCGATCGCGCTAACACTCTGAAATTTATGTTATAATTTATAATTAAATTTTGATATTGAGTGAAAAATCATCTAATATATACGCGTGTTCAATATTTAGGTGTAAATAGTCATGTTATTAATGCCAAATAAGGACTGGCATTGGGAATACAATGAAAGCTTGAAGCAATTAAGTATTTCGTTGGGTTCTGAGATGGAGTTCTTAACGCCATATAAGACAAAATTGTTAATTCCAGATGCTCTTAAGGCAGCTGAATTTAACCTTGAACACGCCAAATTTTACATTAAAATGCTCGAAACCCTTCCTAAAGTGTTGCATATCTCTGATGCAGGTATTGTACAAACTGCACTGAATGCAACTGCCGCGCATTTTTTATTACAATCACAAATGCCTAAATCTTGGTTTTTTGACGTCAGTGATGAGTGTGTTTATTGTGATGTGGGTAAGTTGTTTCAGCTCAACTGCGGCTACTCTAAAGTATTGGCGTTAGTTATTGCAAATGGCTTACAAGCAGCAACTGTGATGATTTTGTCACAATACTGTCAGCTATCTGAAAATAAATCATTAGCACAATTTGATATCATAAAAGTGATGCATAATCGTTTACATCCACTGCGTAAAGCTAAGCAAGTTGTCGCGGCATAAAAGAGTTGAATATATAAGACACTCGACTCAATTTGTTCACTAGCTAGCATGTGCGGTTAGCGTATAAAAATAGTGCGAGTCTACTTCTATTGATAAACTTGCTAAAGTTTAATCCGCATGTATTATTCAAATCGCTATTTTATCAGGCGCGTCCGCCTCAATATTAAGCATTCATCGCTTATTTAGCCCTTTATTTGGCCTGTTATTCGAGCCGATTTTTAATCAACAATACTTAATCTAGTGCAATGGAATGACTCTAAGGCATAAATTACTGACTCTTATTAGTCGGTTTAAGTGCCGGTAACAAGACGATTAACCAAATCAAACCGTAAACAGCAAATCCAACCATCATCCACTGCGCCATACTGACAGACAACCATGACCAAGGTGAGTCGCTACACATGCCTGTCGGTGAAAAGACGGAAGGTAACCAAGTGTCTAACGGCATAAAGCTTGGGAACTCAGGATAAAAGGAACACGTTTCAAATGGTGATGGATTAACTTGCATCTGGTTTAGCTCATAGGCTAATTTAAATCCCCAAATAGCTGATACTCCCCAGCTAACGATTGCGACCAAGCGTAAAAACCACACTTTGGGTTGTAGTATACCCACAAGCCCAGTCAATATAAGACCCAATACCGCTACACGAATGTAAATACACATCACACACGGAGCGAGATCCATTCCATATTGAAAAAAGAGTGCCGCCAACTCTAGTCCTATGGCGGAGAATAACAATAAACCCCAAGAAAGACGGCTATGACTAAACTGTTGTAATGGTGACAATGTCAGATTCCTAAGTGTGCGAAGAGATAAAAAAACACCCTCAAATGAGGGTGTTTAAACAAACTATAGTGACTTTAAAATAATTTATCAGCTAAGTCCATTAAGCTGATGTAATTAATGTCCCATTGCCGCGCCACTTAAGTCTTTAGCTGAGTGGTGAATAATTAATTGGCTCTCATATAATGTGTTAGTCATGTCGGTTAAGAAACCTGTCTCAATCGCCATTACCCCCACAATCGATAGCACGATAGTATAGGGTAGTGCCATCCACACCATGCGGCCATAAGACAAGCGAATAAGTGGCGCAATAGCAGATGTTAACAAGAATAAGAATGCCGCTTGACCGTTTGGTGTCGCAACCGAAGGTAGGTTAGTACCGGTATTAATTGCTACAGCTAGTAAGTCAAATTGGTCTCGAGTAATTTGGCCACTCATTAACGCAGATTTTACTTCATTAATGTAGACTGTACCCACAAACACGTTATCACTCACCATAGACAGTAAGCCGTTAGCAATGTAGAAAATAACTAGCTGCATATTGCCTTCATAACTCAATGCCCATTGGATCACTGGAGCGAATAAATCTTGATCAATGATGACACCTACGATGGCAAAAAATACAGCAAGTAACGCAGTGAAAGGCAACGCTTCTTCGAATGCTTTACCTAATGAATGTTCGTCTGTAATGCCATTAAATGCTGTAGCTAAGATGATGACAGATAACCCAATCAAGCCAACAGAAGCTAAATGAAGTGCTAAACCAGCAATTAACCACACACCAATAAGAGCCTGAACGACGAGTTTCATTTTATCTTGGTTGGTTCTGTGTGAGTCTTCATGAGCAGCGTAATCAGATAAGATCCTATGTACCGCATCAGGTAATTGGGCTCCATAACCAAATACTTTGAATTTCTCGACAAGAAAACACGTTAATATACCGGCAATCAATACCGGCATAGTCACAGGTGCCATACGTAAGAAAAACTCACCAAATTGCCAATGGGCCTGCGCCGCAATGATTAAGTTTTGCGGTTCACCCACCATAGTACATACGCCACCCAGTGCAGTACCGATACCTGAGTGCATTAATAAATTACGTAAAAATGCCCGAAACGATTCTAATTCGTCATCATTTAATTGTCCGCTAGACTCAGACGTATGGTCGTGACCGTTACTATCACTAAAACTCTTACCCGATGCGACTTTGTGGTAGATAGAGTAAAAACCGACGGCAACAGCAATGATCACCGCAATCACAGTTAAGGCATCTAAGAAGGCTGATAAAAAAGCCGATGCAGTACAAAACATCAAAGACACGATAATTTTTGAGCGTACTTTAGTGATCATCTTGGTAAATACAAACAGCAATAGCTGTTTCATAAAGTAAATACCTGCGACCATAAATACCAACAAGAGCAATACTTCTAAATTAGCTTCTATTTCATGTAGCACTTGTGAGGGCGAAGTCATTCCTATGATGACGGCTTGAATGGCTAAAAGACCACCCGGTTGCAGTGGATAACATTTTAATGCCATAGCTAAAGTGAAAATAAATTCCACCACTAGCACCCATCCAGCGACAAAAGGATTTACATAGAAAAAGAGCAGGGGGTTGATGACTAAAAATGCCAAAATTGCGTATTTGTACCATTTAGGTGAATTACCTAAAAAGTTAACAAACAGCGCCTGACTTTTGGTTGCCTGCATAGCAGCCTCTCCGATATTGTGATTGTTACAGTATTGGTACCATTTTTGATGCTAGCAACACATTATTATTTTCAACAGAACTGGGAGAATAGAAGCAACTTCATATTAAAAACTTGATGGATATCAACTTTTCATTAATTTGCGCCAAATAACCTATCGAGGCAAATTGAACATTACCGTCTATTTATTGTTGTGAAATTATAGTGTCTTGATATAGCAAACAATGTGTTAGCCTACATAATTATGCGGCAAACTCGATATGGCTCTTGTATTTTCGCTGCTAGTGTAGCTCAAACAAAATTGAATTGTAATGTCGTTATTTGCTCCCAAAAATACTACATTACATCAACAAGCTAGCTACATGAGTATATACTAAACTTGTGTTATTTTATCGATAAAATTGCTATAGGTTTATGATTTTAGTAATTTAATGTGAATAGTATCTGATTATTGAAGTTGTAATGGCTCATAGTAGGTTAAAAAATAGTCGTAATGAGCGTCCTGAATAAACAATGGTTTTTATTTTCCACCGCTCTGGTATGATCAGTGCAATAGTTTCGCCATTGTTTAGCAATAGGATATGAAGGCTGATGATCATCAATGCCAAAGGGCCAGCGAGTTTTGCCGAGAAATATATTGTTCGTTCCATTTGGGAAAATAAATTTCCACCCGGATCAATTTTACCTGCGGAACGTGAGCTCTCAGAACTTATCGGTGTCACTCGTACGACGTTAAGAGAAGTTCTGCAGCGTCTTGCACGAGATGGTTGGTTGAAAATTCAGCATGGCAAACCTACCCAAGTGAACAACTTTTGGGAAACCTCTAGTTTAAATATTTTAGAAACCATTGCTGATTTGAACCCTGATGGTTTTCCATTACTCGTCGATCAACTCATGGCTGCTCGTGGTAACGTAAGCAACATTTATTTTCGTGCATCCATTCGCCACAATCCTGAAAAAGTGGTTGAAGTCTTGGCCGACATTCACAGTTTAGAAAATAACGCTGAAGCCTATGCTGCATTTGATTATAAGTTGCATCACACATTAGCATTTGCATCGGGTAACCCATTATATGTATTGATTTTAAATGGCTTTAAAGGCCTTTATAATCGTGTGGGTCGTTATTATTTTTCCAGCCAAGAAGCCCGTGAATTAACCCTAAGCTTTTATCTTAAGCTGGAAAAACTCGCCCAAGCTAAAAATTATATTGATGTACCAGCATTGATGCGAGCCAATGGTATTGAAAGTGGTAAAATGTGGCAAAAGCTGCGTGATGACCTGCCTGCTGAAATGGGCCATGATAATACTTAAATTACAGTGATGAGTTGAGTATTTATCGTTAATAGAGAATACCGATTTATTTACCTCGTATATTGAATCTCAATTTGAAAAGCCAATCAAGTCGATTGGCTTTTTTTATACCGTCGCTTCAGGACAGCTTGATAATACCCTCACAATACCTACATCGTCTACTTGCTCTAAGCTGACATTGAAACCCCATAGCCGATGTAAATGCTTCAACATCTCTTGATGGTTATCTGCAAGTGGGATGCTGTCATAGGGGATGTAGCGTAAGGTGATAGAACGATCGCCATTCACTTGCACTTGTTGCACCTGAATATTGGGTTCTATATTGGATAAATTATATTGTTGTGACAGAGTGTTGCGGATATCTTGATAACCTTGCTCATCATGAATGGCCGAAATGGAAAGTTGGCTGCGTTTTTCATCGTCTAAAATAGCAAATAATTTAAAATCACGAATCACTTTTGGTGATAAATATTGGCTAATAAAACTCTCATCTTTAAAGTGCTTCATCGCAAAGTGAACCGTTTCAAGCCAATCACTGCCGGCAATGTCGGGAAACCACTTTTTATCTTCATCGGTTGGTGTTTGGCAAATTCGTTTTATATCGACAAACATTGCAAAACCTAAGGCATAAGGGTTTATGCCATTATAGTAAGGGCTATTGTAGGCAGGTTGCGCAACCACAGCAGTATGATTTTGCAAAAACTCCATCATAAAACGGTCAGTGACTTTACCATTATCGTATAAATGATTGAGTATGGTGTAATGCCAAAATGTCGCCCAACCTTCATTCATCACTTGAGTTTGTTTTTGTGGATAAAAATATTGCGCCATTTTACGAACAATTCGGACTAATTCACGTTGCCATGAAGCCAGTAATGGGGCATTTTTTTCAATAAAATATAAAATGTTTTCTTGGGGCTCACTTGGGAAAATAGTACTTGTTTCTGGCGTTTCTTTTTGTGGTGATGTTGGCAGAGTTCGCCACAAGTCATTGACTTGGCTCTGTAAATAATCTTCACGTTGCTGCTGTTTTTCTTGCTCTTGCTTCAGTGACACTTCTGCTGGGCGTTTATAGCGGTCAACTCCGTAATTCATCAATGCATGACAAGAGTCGAGAATTAACTCAACTTGTTCAACCCCATAACGTAACTCACATTCGCGGATATAATTTTTAGCAAAGACTAAATAATCGATAATCGAGCTGGCATCGGTCCAAGTATCGAATAAATAGTTATTTTTAAAAAAACTATTATGACCATAACAAGCGTGCGCCATAACTAATGCTTGCATGGTAATGGTATTTTCTTCCATTAAATAGGCAATACATGGGTTTGAATTAATCACAATTTCGTATGCCAAACCCATCTGGCCACGTTTATAGCCTTGCTCTGTTTGGATAAACCGCTTGCCAAATGACCAGTGGGTATAACCAATGGGCATACCAATGCCAGCATAGGCATCCATCATTTGTTCAGCAGTAATAATTTCAATTTGATTTGGGTAAGTTTCAAGTTTAAAAAATGTCGCTGCATTTTCAATTTCATGTTGATATTGTTGCAGTAAGTCAAATGTCCACTCGGGTCCATCATCTAATAGGCTACGTTTTATATTCACCATGATCACCCCCTACATAGTTTGTTTTTTAAAGAGTTCGCGAAATACTGGGTATATGTCTTCTACGTGGGTAATATTCTGTACTGCAATGTTGTCAAATTGCTGTTGCAGTTTCTCATATTGGTGCCATAACGTCTGATGAGCGCGATGGGCTATTTCTATGTAACTAAAATAGCGAACCTTTGGCAAAATATGTTTTGCTAAAATGTCATAGCAGGCAGGCGAGTCATCGGCCCAATTATCACCGTCAGAGGCTTGAGCGGCATAAATATTCCATTCATTTTCTGGGTAGCGTGCTTGCTGTATTTCATGCATTAGCTTTAATGCACTTGATACGATAGTCCCGCCAGTTTCTTGTGAGTAAAAAAACTCATGTTCGTCGACTTCTTTAGCCTGTGTGTGATGACGAATATACACCACCTCAAGATTTTGATAACTGCGCGTCAGGAAGAGGTAAAGTAATATATAGAAACGCTTAGCCATATCTTTGGTTTCTTGATCCATTGATCCAGATACATCCATCAGACAAAACATTACCGCTTGGCTAGAAGGGATTTCACGTTTGGCATAGTTGTTAAAGCGCAAATCAAAAGTATCGATAAAAGGTACTTTTGCGATTTGCTGCTTGAGTAATAATATCTGTTCCTTTATGGCTAAAATTCTTTCTGCTTGAGCACCTGGCGTGTCCTCCAGCATGACAAGTTCGGCTTCCAATGCCTGTAGCGCTTTCTTTTTGCCACCGCTCATGGCAATTCGTCTCGCCAAAGATGAACGCAACGATCTGACAATATTAATGTTAGCGGGCACGCCATCATTGGTAAATCCCGCACGATAGGTTTGATATTCAACTAATTTATTTAGCTGATTTTTTTGTAAATTAGGCAGTTCGAGATCGTCGAACAGTAACTCTAGATATTCGTCTTTTGAGATAGTAAATACAAAATCATCATCACCGTCACCGCTATTTGATGCATCACCTTGCCCAGAACCGCCGCCTTGGGCAGATTTAGGTCGTTGAACTTGGTCACCGCGATTAAATTGATCATTCCCAGGGTGTACTCTGTCCCTTCTGCCACCTTGACCTTGTCTGAAAACCGGTTCACTAAGGTCTCGAGTCGGAATGCTAATCTGTTCACCTTTATCAATATCAGTAACACTGCGACGAGTGACTGCTTCTCCGACAGCTTTTTTGATTTGTTTTTTATAGCGCTCAATAAAACGCTGCCGATTGACGGTGCTTTTTCCTTTTGCATTGAGTCGTCTATCAATAAAATTTGCCATACGCCTCTCCCAAGTCTAATTCATGGCAAAGTCAGCAAGGGCTGACTCTGCCAACCTGGCGTTTTACGATGATTTGCGCACTCGTAAATACCATTCTGACAATAATCTGACTTGTTTTTTGGTGTAGCCTTTTTCCATCATACGATTAACAAAATCGTCATGCTTACGCTGATCGTCATTGGATGTTTTGCCGTTAAATGAAATCACTGGCAGTAAATCCTCAGTGTTAGAAAACATTTTTTTCTCTATCACAACGCGTAATTTTTCATAACTGGTCCACAAAGGATTATTGCCTTCATTGTTGGCGCGAGCTCGCAGAACAAAGTTAACAATCTCATTACGGAAGTCTTTTGGATTACTAATTCCAGCAGGTTTTTCTATTTTTTCCAGTTCTGCATTGAGTGCCCCACGATCGAATAGTTGTCCGGTTTCGGGATCTCGATATTCTTGATCTTGAATCCAAAAATCGGCATAAGTAACATAGCGGTCAAAAATATTTTGGCCGTATTCTGAATAGGACTCAAGGTAAGCGGTTTGTATTTCCTTGCCAATAAATTCAACATACTTAGGGATTAAATAACCTTTAAGGAACTCTAAATATTTTTCACTCACTTCATTCGGAAATTGTTCTTGCTCAATTTGTTTTTCGAGTACATAAAATAAGTGCACTGGATTTGCGGCTATTTCTGCACTGTCAAAGTTAAACACTCTAGATAGAATTTTAAAGGCAAAGCGGGTGGATAGTCCTTGCATTCCTTCATCTACGCCAGCGTAGTCACGGTATTCTTGGTAGGACTTTGCTTTTGGGTCGGTATCTTTTAAGCTTTCACCGTTGTATACACGCATCTTGGAATAAATAGATGAGTTATCCGGTGCTTTTAAGCGAGAGAGCACACTAAATTGTGCCAAGGTTTCTAAGGTGCCTGGGGCACAAGATGCGTTTGATAATTCTGAATTGGCTAATAGTTTTTGGTAGATCGCCATTTCTTCAGAAACCCTCAAGCAGTAGGGCACTTTGACGATATAGACGCGATCTAAAAATGCTTCATTGTTTTTATTATTTCTAAACGTTGACCATTCTGATTCATTCGAATGGGCTAAAATAATGCCGTTGTACGGTAGTGCTGATAAGCCCTCAGTACTGTTGTAATTACCTTCCTGGGTTGCAGTCAATAATGGATGTAATACCTTAATCGGTGCCTTAAACATTTCGACAAATTCCATTAAGCCTTGGTTTGCTCTGCATAATGCACCTGAGTAGGCATAGGCATCAGCATCATCTTGTGAGAAATGCTCTAATTGACGAATATCTACTTTACCGACTAAAGCTGAAATATCTTGGTTGTTTTCATCACCGGGTTCTGTTTTAGCAATGCCGATTTGGTCTAGCACCGATGGATACACTTTTACTACTTTGAACTTTGAAATATCGCCACCGTATTGGTGTAAACGTTTTACTGCCCCATGGAGACATGATTGTTTTGATATAACGACTGGGGATCTGGTATTCATTGTTCAGTAACTGACTGTCTTCTTCGGGATCAAACAAGCAAAAAGGATGGTCGTTAACCGGACTACGAACCCCATCAGCACTTAGTATGTAAATAGGCACATGCTGCATAAGTACCTTGAGTTTTTCGGCAATGGACGATTTACCGCCACCAACAGGACCGAGAAGATACAAAATTTGTTTTGATTCTTCTAAGCCTTGAGCAGAATGCTTTAAATAAGCCACAATCTGTTCAATCGCGTCCTCCATACCATAAAAGTCTTTGAATGCGGGATAGCTTGCAATAACACGATTAGAAAAAATACGGCTTAAGACAGGATTTTTTGCTGTGTCGATAATCTGTGGTTCACCAATGGCCATTAATAAGCGTTCGGCAGCAGATACATAGGCACTTTTGTCTTGTTTACAAATATCAAGAAATTGCTCCAAGGTATATTCTTCGTCGCGTTTTTGTTGATATCGTTGTTGATAATGCTCAAAAATACCCATAATAACCCCCTCAAAACATGCAGTTGTATTACGTAAAACGCCTCTGTGGCTAACGCAATGGTTTAACTATATTACTGGACCAATTAGCGCAATATTAGGCTTTACGAGTAAAGTGTAGGACAGGGTAAATGACTTGGCGAAGTTTTAATGGAAAATAAATTAAATAAAAACAAAGACAAACAGTAGCATTTGCAATAGTTGCAAAAATAGAAGTGTGATGTGAGTCATACTTTGTGGCAAGAAAAGATTTAAAAAAAGGAGCCAAAAGGCTCCTTTAGTTTTTTGCAGCTAATGAAGATTAAGCAGCAAAGTTCTTGTTAACAAATTCCCAGTTAACAAGTTGCCAGAAGTGCGCTAAATACTCTGGACGTGCGTTACGGTAATCAACGTAGTAAGCATGTTCCCATACGTCTACAGTTAATAAAATAGTCACTGATTCATCTGTTAACGGTGTAGCAGCATTACTGGTGTTAACAATGGCTAATGAACCGTCAGCTTTTTTAACTAACCAAGTCCAAGCACTACCGAAGTTGTTGACTGCAGAATCGGTAAATTTAGCTTTGAATTCTTCAAAAGAACCAAAAGATGCATTGATAGCAGCAGCGATATCGCCAGTTGCTTCGCCGCCAGCGTTAGGCGCTAAACAGTTCCAGTAAAAAGTGTGGTTCCAAACTTGAGCGGCGTTGTTGAACATACCACCAGTTGAAGTTTTAACAACTTCTTCTAGCGTCTTGTTAGCAAATTCAGTTCCTTCAACTAAACCGTTTAGTTTTACCACGTAAGTGTTGTGATGCTTACCATAATGGAACTCAATGGTTTCTTGAGAAATGTGTGGTTCAAGTGCGTTCTTTGCATAAGGTAAAGCTGGTAGTTCGAAAGCCATTAGTATCTCTCCATGGATTCAGGTTATCGTTTTGTTTACCAATCAGGTAACATTGCTCTACTTCTATTGTACTGATTATTTTTGTGATGTGAATCATTGTTTGGGAATTATCTGGATTGCTGTAGCTATTTAATGGATTTTAGATAAACCCTACAAACTGTGGCATTTTGTTCTTTGTCTAGGTGTCGTACAATAGTCGTTATGTGTTCATTCGTCGTACTTAGGAAATCCAATGGAAACTGTAGAAAAGATTAAACAGCAAATTAGCGAAAACCCAATTATTGTGTACATGAAAGGTTCACCTAAGCTACCAAGCTGTGGATTTTCATCTCAAGTTGCTCAAGTGATGATCAATTGTGGTGAACAATTTGCCTTCGTAGATATTTTACAGCACCCAGATATTCGTGCTGAACTACCAAAATTTGCTAACTGGCCAACATTCCCACAGCTATGGGTTGAAGGCGAGTTGATTGGTGGTTGTGACATCATCACTGAAATGTTCCAAAAAGGTGAACTTCAGCCAATCATTAAAGCGACTGCTGATAAATTCCGCACCGAAGACGCTGCAGAGTAATGAGTATTGATTGAGTGTTTAATGCACTGATTAAAAAGCCCCAATCGCAATTTGCGATTGGGGCTTTTTTATAGCGCCTTACTGATTAAGCAGCTTCTATGTTAAAGAGGTTATGCCTCAGTTGGTGGCTTTTTTATCGCTGGTAAAATCAAGTTCATCAAAATAGCCACAATCCCGCATAAGCTGATACCGGTTAAACTAAATGAGCCAATGCCAAATGCCATGCCACCAATACCGAACACTAACGTTACCCCAACAATACTGAGATTACGGGGTTCAGACAAATCGACTTGATGACGAATTAGGGTGTTTAATCCCACTGCGGCAATTGAGCCAAAGAGTAGGCACATTATGCCACCCATGACGGGAACGGGAATTGTTTGCATCATGGCGCCCAGTTTGCCAACAAAAGCTAAGGTAATTGCGGTAATCGCTGTCCACGTCATAATACGAGGGTCAAAACTTTTAGTGAGTGTCACCGCGCCAGTTACTTCACTGTATGTGGTGTTAGGTGGACCACCCAATGCTGCTGCAGCAATCGTGGCAATACCGTCACCAGTCAGGGTGCGATGTAAGCCAGGCTTTTTAAAATAATCTTTACCTGTCACATTTGAAATAGCCAAAATATCACCAATGTGTTCAACGGCAGGCGCAATGGCCACTGGGATCATAAATAAAATAGCTTGCCAGTTAAACTCTGGGGCAACAAAGTTTGGCATAGCTAACCAAGCGGCTTCACTTACGGGCGTAAAATCAACAACACCAAAGGCTAAGCTAGTGCCATAGCCGACTAAAATACCGGCCAGAATAGGCATTAAACGAACTAATCCTTTAGCAAAAATCGCCACGATTATGGTAGTCGTTAAGGCTGAAAGAGAAATTATTAGGGCAATATTGGGCTCAACGATGACTAAGCTACCATCACCACTTTTACCTAATGCCATATTGACAGCGACTGGCGCTAAGCCTAAACCGATGATCATAATTACTGGGCCGACAACCACTGGGGGTAACAGGGTATGAATAAATCCTGTGCCGCGCAGTTTTACCGTTAGCCCAAGTAGCATGTAAACTGCGCCAGCAGCCATTAAACCACCCATGGTGGCTGGAATCCCCCCATGTTTGCACGCCATATAAAATGGGGGCGATAAAGGCAAAGGAAGAAGCGAGAAATACAGGAACTTGGC
The DNA here is from genome assembly GCF_021560015.1 of Shewanella vesiculosa. Lineage (NCBI taxonomy): Bacteria > Pseudomonadati > Pseudomonadota > Gammaproteobacteria > Alteromonadales > Shewanellaceae > Shewanella > Shewanella vesiculosa. The sequence goes on from NZ_CP073588.1 coordinate 840,333, forward strand.
GTTTAGTGACTAATTGAAACAGAAGGGTACCGAAACCGGCTGTAAATAAGGCGACACTGGTATCTAAACCCGTCAATAACGGCATTAGTACAAGCGCACCAAAAGCGACAAATAACATTTGTGCGCCCTGTAGCGGAATTAACACGCGTTTCATATTGTTCTCCATCAGTATTTAGAAAGTTAGCGTGTGCTCAAACGGCGCGAATTGTCACATAAAAGCCATCATATGCATAACAACTTTGAGGACGCTGTAGCGATTAATGTTATTTGATATGGCTACAATATAGGGTCAATTTGGCAGTAGTAAAAAAGAGTTTTCGTTATCCATTACTCGATAGAATTTTATTATGATATAATTTGTTTACTTATATTTGCTGCGTTTATGTTATCTGATGCTGAAAAAACTAATTAATCTCATTGTGTTACCGATAATTGCATTAACCTCTATTGCGACTGTGTATGCTGCTGAAGTCGGCAAGTTAGATGAAGCCGATATTGCGGTGAGTTCACGTGCAAATGATGTTAAAGATAATGCGCTAAAAGAGGCATTAGCTGCTGTCTTCTTGAAAAATTCTGGTTTACCTAGTGTGGTGCTTCACCCCCTAGTTAAAGCTCAAATTAATGCTCCTGAGGTCATTTTGACTCAATATGGTTATTATGAGTCAAATGGTGAGTTGATGCTCAAAGCCAGTTTTGACCATCAGCGGGTGATTTCAACATTACGCGAAGCCGGTTTACCTGTTTGGGGGAGCCAGCGGCCATTAACCTTGTTGTGGATATCCGTTGATGAAAATAATCAGCAAACTATTTTAGCTGATGATTCGGCCACAGGTATACGTACTGATTTAGCCCAAGAGTCTAATAATAAAGGCATTCCATTATTGTTGCCGATTATGGATTTAGATGATGTTATGCAAGTGAGCATTACTGATGTGCGTGGTATGTTTACCGATGTATTAGCCAAAGCATCAACCCGTTACCAAGCTGATTACTTTGCTGTTGCCAATATTGATACCCAAGGTAGCAACCTACATTACAGCATCAAGTTATTCGATAAAAACAGAACTAATGGTGTGTTGGTGGCTTTAATTTCTCAACAAGGTGATGCCACAGATTATCAACAAGCAACCAAGAGTATGATGAGTATTCTGGCGGATTATTATATTAGTCAATATGCTATTGCTTCTACAGGCGGTGACCTTACAACACAAGTCAGATTTACCGGATTAAACAATATGACTCAAGTGGTGAATGTTGAACGTTACCTTCGTCAGCTTAGTGCCGTTAAGTCGATAACATTAAGCCAGTTTAAGGGCGACTCTGCCACCTATACTATTGACTTGTTTAGTAATTTAGATGATTTACAGCGGTTGCTTAATATTGATAGTCGCTTATCACAATTAGATACTGTGGGCAGTGTAGATTCATTTTATGAGTCAACTACTGACAACACTAAACCTAAGCTGATTTATCAATGGTTGGGTCAATAAGTATGCTCAATCGGTGCGCTATACTGTTTTATCGTATAGCGTGAAATGCTGTATCTGAGGCATCTTTATGTTGAGGCTTATTGCCTATATTCGCATAATGGACTCACTTAGGTATAATGATGTTAGTTCGTTTATGATTTTGAGACCTATCTGAGTGACACAAAACTCACCAAGACAATTATCTTTACCCGTTTATTTACCTGACGATGAAACTTTTCAGAGTTATTACCCCGCTCGGGTAATGACGAGTTGATCCAAAAACTTCAAGCCAGTGCTGAGGGATCCTTGGCTTCTTCTTTATATCTTTATGGTCCCGAAAAGTCAGGCAGAACACATTTAATGCATGCTGCTTGCGCACATGCTAACGACTTAGACCGCCGTACTTTGTATATCCCACTTGGCATTCACGCAAGTATTTCTCCGGCCTTGTTTGAGGGCCTAGAATCGCTTGACTTGATTTGTATTGACGATGTTGAAGCGATAGCGGGTCACCCTGTATGGGAAGAAGCCATTTTTCATTTGTATAATCGTATTGCAGAGCAACAAGATTGTCGTTTGATTGTGAGCGGTAAAGCCTCACCTTCAGAAACGGGTTTTTTACTGCCCGATTTGGTTTCTCGAATGCAGTGGGGACTCATATATCAACTGCAACCTATGGCTGATGATGAAAAACTGCTTGCATTACAACGCCGTGCGGCAATGCGTGGCTTGCAGTTATCTGATGAAGTAGGGCGTTTTTTACTCACACGTATGGCTCGTGATTTACGCACCTTGTTTGATGTGCTCGATAAACTCGATAAAGCCTCTATGGTACATCAGCGAAAACTGACTATTCCCTTTATAAAAGAGATGCTTAGACTATAATTCCTTATAAAAAAATTATCGTTGTCAGTCTATCCTATTAGATAAACAAAAACGCCAAATGAATTCATTTGGCGTTTTTGTTTAGTGAGTTAATAACTTATTGCTGCAGATGATCATTGCCACTAAATTGTAATGGTCTAGAGTCAACAGCATTTTGTTCAGCTTGAGATGAGACTTTCTGTGATGATTTTGATGGATCAGTTGTTAGCACTAAATTTTGTGCCCAACTCAGACCGTTAACTAACGCCACAGGTGCAGGCAAACCATCCATCACTTGTGTTACCTCTATTGCAGGTAACATTTGGCTCACAACATAGCTGGCACGATCATATAACTCAGGTTGGCCGATGCGGCCACGTTGACCCCATTCAACCACAATGGTTGAACTTGTGGCAATTTCTGGTTTGTCAGTAATCGCGATATCACGCAAAATACCATATCGATGGCTCATCATCACTTCTTCAAATAGCATCGCAGCATCTTCTCGTGTTGATGAATAAGCATAGTCATCGTTGGCAAGATCGTTGGCAAAAAATAGTGCGACGTCACTTGGTGTATAAGCTTTTTGGGTATTATTTGCTGACTCGCCAGCGTAATTAACGTTTGCAAGACCATACATCTCAGTACTGGTTAATGGGTAGCGGATGTTGAGTTGATCAGAGGTCATCGCATTAGCCTCATATCGACGTTGATATTCTTCTTTTAAGGTTGGACCTTGAATATTGGCATGTATGCTTTGTGGGTAATAATCATTTGCATGAGCAAGTTCGTGATATAAGAGCCTGGCTAGATTAGAAGACATATTCTCCATGGTACGGTTAGTACGATTGCCTATTTCTATATATTGACCAGCATAATCGTTGTTTTTGATATAACGATATGGCGAAAGATAATTAAGCTCTTCACCAAAGTTGCTACGATAATCAGGCGTTTCATTAATCGTATCTCGCTGAGCAGAAGTTAGCCACAGGTATTCAGGGTCTAAATATATTGCTCCTATATAACCAGCATAAAAGGCCGGTCTAATATCGTAACTGATGACGATAGCAGTCACTGATTGCAGCAATTCTACAAAATCATTGTGAGTTTGTGCACGTAAATAGGCTTCAAAGTTTTCTGCCATCCAGTCGTGTGAAACGAGGACTCTGTCCATAATAGTATCAATCAGGTCTGGCTCAGCATCTTGGCTAATGAAGGGCAGCACATTAATAATATTGCATGGCTCAACGAATTGATTAGAGTAAACACAAGAGGCCAGTTGGCTAGCATAAGGTGAGTCAGGCTTGTAAGCGTGCGTTCGTGCAACGGGGTAACTGAAGTAGGCGTCCGCTGGGGCCGCTTTTTCTTTGGTTACGAGTAAATTGACGTCATCACTGATCGTTTGGCCATCAAATGAGGCCGTGGCTTTAAGACTGAAGAGTTGATCGGTATCGACGTTTGGCGCAACAAACAGTGGCCTAGTAATGTCACTTAAATCCACGTTGGTAAAGGCTTTATTATTATCACTAGGATACATGCACCAGCTAATATTTTCAGGTACTTGGCCGTTAATATTCTGTATACGTAAACTCGCATCAGTTCTATTGACCATTTGATGATCGCTGTTAATGCGTAAAATATTGTCACCTGAATCGGCAGTAATGGATACCGTTTCTTCAATACTGATGTTATCGCCAGAGACAGTCACCTTAAAAGCGTAATCTTGGTTACTTGTCGGTGTGAATGCTAAAACTTGGCTATTGACTGCTGTAAGTTCAAGGCTTGGTCCTGAAATCTGCTGCCACAAAAATGTTTTACCAATACTGTCTTGTTGATTGAGATTGGCAATAATGCTACCGGGTTTGTCTTTGGCATAATGGTGTTCAACAATAAAAGTCAGTTGAGAGTTTGTGTCGGCAATAGAGTAAGTGATATTTTCACTGCAAATTTCGAAAGCGGATGAGGTAGGCGTACCTTGATCGTTATTGTTTGAATCTCCTCCGCATGCGCTAACTAACATGGCACAGGCTAAAAGGCTGTAGGGCCCTAATTTTCGCGATAACGTCATTAAACCACTCCATGATTATTTTGTTGTTATTAAAAAACACACTATGCAACATCTTGTTAACGGATAAATGTAGCATGCTGTCTTGTTTAAATGCAATCAACAAAAAAGCGCCCGAAAGCGCTTAGATAAACAACAAAAATGAAGGTGGTTTATTGTTGCTCAGACTTTTTCTTTAGCCCTAATCCTAGCTCTCTACCTCGCTTGCGGGCATAAAATGGAAAAGTGATTAATAGAATGCCAATCAGTACTGATTCAATCACCGCAAACACAAACGCATCGGTAGTGATGTAAGCCAGGGTTAAGCCATGCAATAAATACACACACAGAATAAAGCTGGCCCATGCATAAGTATAAGGATTACCAGTTAAAATACCTTTTAGCGGAAATAATAAAGGTACAATCCATATTAAGCTGAACCCTAGCGAATAGGTGCCATTGATGCCTTGTTGAATAAACCAACCGCTAAGCAGTAGGAGTAACGCAAGGTAACCGATTCGGCTTAGTTGAAACAAGGTTTGGGAAGTCATTATGGTACTCGTTACAGAATAGACAAAACATTTTCAGGAGGACGGCCAATAGCAGCTTTATTGTTGGCTAGCACAATTGGGCGTTCAATTAACTTAGGTGTTGCCACCATAGCAGCAATAAGGTGCGCTTCTGATAAGGATGCATCTGCTAAGTGTTGGCTTTTATATTCATCTTCTTTGGTTCGCATTAGCTGGCGCGCCGTTAAACCCAGAAGCTGTAACATGGTCTGTATTTCCGTGGCGGATGGCGGAGTCTTTAAATATTCAACGACTGTGATATCGGTGTTATTAGCCTGCAGTAATGCTAAGGTTTCACGGCTTTTTGAGCAGCGTGGGTTATGGTAAATAATTGTTTTTGCAGTTGTCATGTTTAGAGTCCGTCATTAAAAAATGGCAAACAATAAATTCATTTATTGTTTGCCATCATTCTATCAAAGAATGGCTTGTAAGGTTAAGTTATTGCGGCTACTTTAACGCCTCCATTTCCCTATCAGCTTGTCTAAATTGTCTTATTCTTGCTTCAATTCTTGCCAGTTGTAAGGTTTTACCATCTGAATAGCGATAAGCATAGTTGAGTTGGTCAATCGCTCCCTTGTAGTTAGCTGATAAGGCCATAAATTCAGCATTACTGTAATACTCGAGGGCTTTGTTATCTAACTTGCGGTACGCATCAGCCATAATTTGATAAGGCAGCATATTCTGCTTATCGAAAAATATCAGTTCCTCTAAAAGCGGAATGGCTTTTTGGGGCTGATCAGCCTGCACATAAATATTGGCTAAGTTAGTATTGATCACCTGTGAAGTTGGTTTTATTTTCCGCTGCGCTTCTAATAATGCGATGGCATTTGAATAGTCTTTTTTCTGATCTAATAAATCTGTTTTGGTATCGATATAAAACAAATTATTGTCATCTTGTTTAAGCAAGTCATCAATGATGACCTCAGCTTGATCAAATTTCTGTAAACGGAAAAGTGCCAGCGCTTTGCCGTAGAGAGCAGCTTCTTTAAAAGTATATTCATTCTTTTTGAGTTGTTGTTCAAATAAAGATAATGCCGCATCGTCACTTAAACTTGAAAAACGCACTTGGATACGCGCTTTGGCTAATTGAAAGTTAAGGCTGTTAGGTACATATCGTTTAGCGTATTGAGCCGCACGGTTACGGGCTTCTGTAATTCGAGATTCTGGTAATGGATGCGTCAGTAACATTTGTGGTGGGGTGGTGGTAAAACGATAACGAATAGCCAGCTGACCGAAAAATGTGGCGGCAGCATTGGGATCGAACCCTGCATCAACAAGAGTTTGCATGCCAATACGGTCGGCCTCTTGCTCATTTGAGCGGGTATAGTTAATTTTTGCTTGTGTTGATAGTGCTTGGGTTGTCGCTAGTGCAGCCATACCTGCTTGAGGGGCTGCTATGGTTAATAAAATAGCTCCTAACATACCCACAATCGTAGCCGTAGAACTTTTCTCTTGTGCTTCAAGTGAGCGCGCAAGATGACGTTGAGTTACGTGAGTAATTTCGTGTGCAAGTACTGATGCTAATTCACTTTCGTTGTCAGCATTTAAAAATAAGCCAGTGTGAACGCCAACATGACCACCGAAAAATGCAAATGCGTTAATTTCATCATTGCGCAGTAAAAAGAAATAAAACGGTGTTTTGACTCCTGTAGCATTAGCAACCAGCTTATTGCCCAGTTCTGATAAATACTGACTTAGCACCGGATCACTTAATACGGGGGCAGAAGAACGAATAACCCGCATGTATGCGTCACCGTAAACGGTTTCTTTTTCTAAACTAAAGGTATTAACTGCAGCCGTACCCAGATCTGGAAGATCATTATTGGCAAAACTGTGGCCAATACTGGCGGCAAATAGTACGCTAATTGCGCTCGCGGCCAGTGTTTTTGAAAAGGTCGATAATGATAATTTGCTCAAGCGAAACCTTTAATGATGATTGAATTGAAAATTTAAGCTTAACCAACAAGTTTGCTTAAGTTACATTGCTTGTGGTTTATTGTTCAAGCTAGGATAATAGCCCTAGATTGTTTAAAGCAAGTTGATAATGATTTTAATTGATTTAACACCTTATGTTTGTCCCTATCCTTTGGTAAAAGTAAAACTTTTACTGAGGCACATGGATGTAGATGAAAAATTACATGTACTGTTATCAGACCCCGGTTCACGCCGAGATGTTCCCTTGTTGATAAAAAAAATGGGTTTTGATATTGAAATCATTGCTGATCAACCGCACTGTTTATCATTTATCATCACCAAAACAAATTGAAATTGTATATATAAGGTTCTTCAATGCTGGAATTTTTAACTGATTGGTGCAAAACCCGTTTTAGTGACCCGCAAGCCATCACCTTAGTGTTTATTATTGTGGGAATTGGTTTGGCATTATACTTTGGTTCTGGTCTGCTTGCGCCATTGCTCGTTGCTTTGGTACTAGCCTTTTTACTTGAATGGCCAGTAGCACAAATGTCGCGATTGGGTATAAGCAGAACGATGGCGGCGTCAATCGTCTTGGTGGTGTTTTTAGGCTTAATGATTATTTTGATGTTTGGTTTAGTGCCCAGTATATGGCGCCAAGGGGTGTCATTGGTAACTGATTTACCTTCTATGATCGATAAGGGTATGTTACTGGTTAGAGAATTTAGTGCCGATTACCCTCAATTTATCAGTGCTCCGCAGCTTGATTCAATGATGGAAGAAATCAAAAAGATGCTCGATACGCAGCATATTATTGATTTAGGTAAACAAATTCTTGGTTATTCAGCGTCATTACTGGTGTTAATGGTGTACGCCATTTTAGTACCATTGTTGGTATTTTTCTTTTTGAAAGATAAAGATTATTTGATAAATGGTAGTAAACGATTTTTCCCCACTAACCGCGGTTTAGCGCGAAAAGTGTGGTTTGAAATGGATCAGCAAATTTTTAACTATATTCGCGGCAAAGTAATTGAAATTGTTATTGTTGGCGTAGCCAGTTATATTTTCTTTGCGATTATGGGGCTAAGTTATTCTGCGTTACTTGGCGTGTTAACCGGATTATCTGTGTTGATCCCTTATGTCGGGGCAACATTGGTGACCTTACCGATTGCGTTAGTGGCATTTTTCCAATGGGGCTTTAGTGCTGAATTTGGTTATTTAATGTTAGGTTATGGCATTATTCAGGCGTTGGACGGTAATGTTTTGGTACCGTTATTGTTCTCTGATGCCGTTGATTTACATCCGGTAATGATCATTGCGGCTGTATTAGTCTTCGGTGGCTTATGGGGGGTATGGGGCGTGTTCTTCGCAATACCGCTGGCATCATTAGTTAAAGCGGTCATCAATGCCTGGCCCAATAACCAACAGCAACAACGAGTCTCGTTCGACAGTGAATAATCCCTGAAGATCCTCAATTGAGTGATAAAAAAGCTAACCCGTTATGGTGTTAGCTTTTTTTATGGACTAAGTACGCTGTGCTGATCAACGATGAAAATAGCAGTATGCGGTGCAGGAAAACCGCGCTTAGATGACGTTATTGTATTCGCACTATAGGGGCTTATCTTTACTGTCTTTATCGTCTTCGCTAGAAGGTTGTTGACTAAGTTTATCAGTTGCTTGTTGTGAGCTGTCTTTAGGTGCAGTTGTATCGGCGCTGTCTTTTTGTGCTCCAAACTGAGGCATCTTAAATTTGGCTGAATATTTTAATACTGCAATATTACTCGCGATAATCCCGATGACTAAAATAATAATTAGCCATACTTCATAACCTTCTAAACTCATGGAAAACTCCTGTTTAACCTTAGTATTTATCGCCTTATTGCTTTAGTACTCAGACTAGATTAACACATGTTAGTTAGTCGACAGCTAAGCGCAACTCGCATTTGCGAATATCTTCAGGAGTATCAACTTCTGGTGAGTCAAATGCGCTGATAGCAATTTTAATTTTATGGCCGTATTCAAGAGCGCGAAGCTGCTCTAATTTTTCCAGATCTTCAAGTCTACCTAAAGGTAACTTAGCAAAGGCATTCACAAAACGCTTTGTGTAAGCATAAACACCTAAGTGCTTATAGACAGGGTAGTCGTTGGTATCACGGCCAAAAGGAATCCGAGCCCGTGAGAAATACAATGCATTATAGTCATTATCAAAGACCATTTTAACGTGCATTGGGTCATCTAGTTCTCTTTTATCGACAATTTCAAATCCTAACGTCGCCATTTCAAACTCACCAGGATGACGTTCAAATAGGCTAATGATTTGCTCAATTGAGATAGGATCAATCAGTGGCTGATCACCTTGTAAATTAATTACTAAATCGTCATCGCTAAGACCCAGTTGCTCAATAGCATCATTAATACGATCGGTCCCAGAAGCAGCTTCAGGGCTAGTCATAACAACTTTACCGCCAAAAGATTCTACCGCGTGTTTAATGCGGTCATCATCAGTGGCAACATAAATATTATCGACTCCTTTGGCTAAAGAAGCACGTTCGTAAACATGTTGGATCATGGGTTTACCATTAATCGGGGCCAGCGGCTTGCCCGGGAAACGGCTTGAACCATAACGTGCCGGGATTAATAGAGTAACGTTCATTAATATGACCTATTTGTGTAGTGATTATGGTGTAGACAATAAATAAAAGGGCTCATAAGAGCCCTTTATGATTGAATCTATCGTGTATTATATACGACGGAACAACTTAGTCAGCATTTCGTCGGTAACTTTTTCTTCCCAGCCTTTACCATACACGTTGTCCCAAAGTGGGCCCATGCTCTTGGTCACAGCAACCATCTTAGCGATAGTCTCATCCGGTAAGTCTTTACAGATGTTTTTAGGTAAAGTGATGTTATGAATTTTCATCATTTTACGGAATTCAGTTACGCCTTCTGGGTAGAATTCTTCTAACACATCAAAAGCTAAACAGTTACCAATGCCGTGATGATAGCCCAGCACATAACCTAAGCCGTAAGACACCGCATGACATGCTCCCACTTGACTATAAGCAATGCTCATACCGCCCATATAAGATGCCATCATTAGCTTGTCATCTTTTTCTGCGTGGTCGTCTAAGAACACCTGACGGCATAAATCCATCGATTTTTCAGCGAATGCTTTAGCGAACTCATTTAAATAAGTCCCCTGTAATGATTCAACACAATGGATAAAGCAATCCATACCAGTATAGAACCATTGATCAGTCGGTACTCCGGCAATAAGTTCAGAGTCCATAATGATTTGATCAAATACAGTGTAGTCAGAGTTTAGTCCGAGTTTACGCACCGGGCCGCACAATACTGCTGTACGTGATGCTTCAGCACCCGTACCAGAGACTGTTGGAATACCAATATGGTGTACAGCAGGATTTTTAATTAAATCCCAACCTTGGTATTCTGAAGAACTGCCAGGGTTAGTTAGCATTAACGATACCGCTTTAGCTAAATCCATGGTTGAACCGCCACCTAAACCGACTACGCTTACAGGCAATGTCGTGTTGAAGGCTTTAACTTGAGCCGTTAATCCATCAACTTGTTCGGTGGTGGGCTCTTCATCTACGTTTACGTAAATCAGTAAGTCGTGTGCTTTAGTTGGTACGCGGTCAGCCAGTGGCTTACCTTGGTGAACATCATCAACTAAAAAGACCACAAAATCGTTAGCTTCTTTGCGTTCTTGACCTAGTACAACATCAAGTTGCACGAATGAGCCACGGCCGAAAATCATTTTTGGTACGCATTTAAAATTTTTAAAACTCATTACAACAGTCTCCATTGAGATAAGTACTGTAAAAAGTGCTCTGAGCCCTTACAGGCTCAGAGGTGTTTAGACTAGGCAAAAGCACGTTTGATGTTTTCAATACGCTCAGCAATTTGCTCATCTGTCCAAGATAACTTGATCAGCATAGAAATTGTGCGGCTCATGATAGCGTCAGACTTAGGTGTCAGCACCTTAGTATAATCTGGGCGATCAGCAATTAGCATGATCGGTAACGCCGCCGGTGCTTTGAGTTCTTGGATGTGCTTCCAGTTTTTAAGGTAATGCCAGTTGTTAACATACCAGTAAAAACAGCCATCAACTTTGTTGGCAGCCAGCTTTTGGTTAATTTCTTGGGTACGCGCTTCTGTTGGCATCATAAATGTTAAGAAGCCAGCTGAATCGCCTTCAGGATCAGGAATTTCACGGAAAGTGATTTCGGCAATAGAAGCCATAGCATCTTTGATGGTTTTTTTGTTTTTACGCTGAATGGCAATGATTTTATCAAGCTTACGTAATTGCGCTAAACCCATGGCTGCATTCATTTCAGAAATACGGAAATTCAACCCCATAATAGGATGTGATTCTGCACCACGATCACTGCCGACGTGGTCATGACCATGGTCAGAAAACATGTGCGAATGGTTATAAATATCGCTGTTGTTAGTGACAATTGCGCCACCTTCACCACAGGTGATGGTTTTGACTGAGTCAAAAGAGTAACAACCCACATCACCAATTGTACCTAATGCTTGACCTTTATAACTGCCGCCGATAGCTTGACATGCGTCTTCTAAAATCACTAAGTTGTGCTTCTTACACACGGCTTTGATTTCGTCCATTTTCGCCATAGAGCCGCACATATGAACAAGGTTTATTGCCTTGGTTCGTGGTGTGATAACGGCTTCAATGCCCTCTGGAGATAAACATAATGTTTCGTCAATTTCAGCAAAAATAGGCACAGCACCGGCCATAAACACGGCTTCAACAGAGGCGACAAAGGTAAATGGAGGCACAATAACTTCATCACCAGCACCAACGCCTGCTGCTGCCATTGCAGTTTGTAATGCAGCAGTACCACTTGATACTAAATGAGCGTGTTTTACGTTCATCTTTTCGCAAAGTAGTTGCTCCATGTCGCGGGTTTTCCAGCGATCATTGCGCATATGGTCGAAGTTATAACGGAAGGTAAAACCGTTCTCCATTACATCAGCAACTTCCTGCTTTTCCTCAGGACCAAATAATTCAAAACCAGGCATGGAAATCATCTCCTAAAAATTCTGCGCATAGTAGCGCTAAATAAACGGCTTGATTATAACGTTCTTCAGTAGTGGTTCGCGACTTTTATTGCATATTTTTAATAACAATAAACAAAGGCCTGCTAAATAACAGGCCAATTAAAACAGCAGATGAAGATAGATTAAACAGTTATGCTAGATTTTGCCCATTAACACGGCCATTTGTACGGTCAATGGTCACGTCTAAATCAGTAAGCAATCCGTTATCAATCCCATAAATCCAGCCGTGTATTGCGACTTCTTGACCACGATCCCAGGCTTCTTGAACGATATTAGTCGATACCACATTTGACACTTGTTCGATGACATTAAGCTCACACAGACGATCAAAACGTTGTTGCTCAGTCATTGATTCAAGGTCGTCTTGATGAATACGGTATATGTCGCGTAAATGACCAAGCCAATTGTCAATTAAACCTAATCGTTCTTTATTCATTGCAGCCCTAACACCACCGCAGCCGTAATGACCAACAACCATTATGTGCTTTACTTTCAGCACATCAACAGCATATTGCAATACAGATAAGCAATTTAAATCAGTGTGAATAACCATGTTAGCAATGTTACGGTGAAAATACTTCACCGGGCAGGAGGTCGATAATTTGGTTTGATGGCACACGGCTATCTGAGCATCCAATCCACAAGTACTCTGGGTTTTGTTGCTTTGCCAGTTGAGCAAAAAAGGTAGGATCTTCTCTACTGATCCGTTCTGCCCAACGGCGATTATTATCAAATAATGGTTTAAGAAGTTTCATTGATGCTCGAATTAGGTCGTTTTTAAACCTGTAAGTCATTACAGGCTATATGTCATTTTGTTACGAGTATATCAGTAATGCCTATCGATCTGGTCTATCCATTGATGTGATTAATTAAAATTAACTTTACTCAAAAAAATCAATAAGATGCTGATTGAAAATGGCTGGCTTTTCGATGTTAGCAAAATGACCCGCTTGTTCAATGTGCAATAATTGACTGCCATCGATAGAATCATGCATTAAATAACTTTCCAATGCGGTACGCAAATAGCCACTTAAGCCGACTGCGATTAATGTGGGTAAAGTCAGTAACTCAACATATTCTAAGGTATCGCGTTTAAAGATAGCCATGTTGGCCATGTTAAGTAATACCGCAAGTTGTGCGCTTGAATAAGTGGTTAGTTGTGTATTGAATTGCGCCACTACAGTACTAAGGTTAGCATCTTGTTGACTCAATTTCTGGATCTCTTTACTGAAAAATAACCCGCTAATAGTTTGTGCAAGTTCAGCTGAGATCGTTTGTTCATTGGCAATTTTTGCCATGAGTCCTTGGTATTTGATGCAGTTAACTTGTGGCTCGAATCCGACAAAACTGTTCAACATCACTAACCCATGGATACGTGCAGGTGCTTGTAAAATAACTTCTGCAGCAATCGCGCCGCCACTACCATGACCTATGATAGCTGCCGATCCAATATCAAGCATATCCATTAAAGTTAATACCTGCTGGGCCACATCTTGTAGGCTTTGGGTATTGTCAGGGACTGTGGTTGTTTGACCATGGCCCCAAAAGTCGATGGCGATACAACGATATTGTGACGATAATTTATCAATTTGTCCTTGCCACATGGCACTGGAGGCGAGTAAACCATGGCAAAAAATAACCACAGGCCCATGGCCTTGGTCCACGTAATACAGAGGTTGATTATCAATCATTTTATGGGGCATTAAAGTGGACATAAAAGACTCATATAAAAGGGCTGTGCGCGCAGACATTACGTCGGAGAAGGCGCAACAAAGAAAACATAATGATCAACTAACTCAGTTAGTCGTTCAAGTAGCGGTAATTTTAATGATATTTCTGCAGCAGACAATACTTTTGCTAATTCCAGCGCGCTAAATTCAACTAATAACTCATTTGCCACAGGATAATAACTCATGTGCCAAGGTTCAGGACTGACACCGCTTAAATTGGCTTGATATGGAAAGTAAAATCCAAATTCGCCTGCGTGTAACTTGAGCCAGCGATGTAGCGGGGCGCAAGGGCCGTCGTTTGTGTATTCTGCGGTGACTAATTGTAATGATTGTTGGCTAATACCATTGGCATCATATACATCTAGGTCTGTGCCCCAGTGGTGTCTTGACGCCCCAGGTAATGCAGACCATATCAAAATAGTATCAATCAGTTGTTGTGGTGAAAGACTATTGAATACCACAGGGGTTGAGGTGTTATCTAGCAACGGCCGTTGACCATTGGCTTTGGCATTCCAAATGTTCAATTGACGATCAAACGGCCGATATGCCGAGCATATCTGGACATCAAATCCAGCTATTGATGCCGCGACCTGCAGCTGTTTAAATGCAGTTGCAGTTCGCTGCTCCAGTAAATACTGCCCAATAGAGACCAAATGATGATCGCCTAAACCGTATAGCTTAGCGTGTTCGCTAGGGATATCGATTAAAGGCGATTGGGGCTTTATTTGCACAAGAGTTTTTCCAAAATACGCTCATAGCAATTGGCTAATATCTCTAAGTCAGCCACGTTGACACACTCGTTAACTTTATGAATAGTGGCGTTTACTGGGCCTAGCTCCAGCACTTGGGCGCCAGTTGGTGCAATAAAGCGTCCATCTGAAGTACCACCAGAGGTTTGTGGATCGGTTTCATAACCAGTCACTTCTCGAATGGCTTCGCGTGTGGCGTCAAGCAGTGGGCCATCTCCGGTTAGAAATGGTAGGCCATTAAAAATCCAATTGATATCATAATCTAAGCCATGGGCATCAAGAATACTTACCACTCGTTGGATCAGCTCTTCTGCAGTGACTTCTGTGGAGTAACGGAAGTTAAACATGACTTGTAAATCGCCTGGGATCACATTTGACGCACCCGTACCCCCATTAATGTTAGCAATTTGGAAACTGGTTGGAGGGAAAAATTCATTACCACTGTCCCAATGCATTTGCGCCAGTTCTGTTAGTGCAGGAACCGCCTTATGAATTGGGTTGTCTGCAAGGTGAGGGTAAGCGACATGACCTTGAATACCATTAACGGTCAAATTACCGGTTAAGCTTCCACGGCGGCCATTTTTAACCACATCACCTAACTTATGGGTAGAAGAGGGTTCGCCAACTAACGCCCAAGTCATTTTTTCATTACGAGCTTCAAGGGTATCAATCACGCGGGTGGTACCATTGATAAACGGACCTTCTTCGTCACTGGTAATTAAATACGCTATAGAACCATGATGGTCGGGATGCTTAGCAATAAAGCGTTCAGTTGCGACAATCATTGCAGCTAACGAGCCTTTCATGTCTGCCGCGCCGCGGCCATGTAAATAGTTATCTATGATGGTCGGCTCAAACGGAGGAGTATGCCAGCGGTTCAGGTCGCCAGTGGGGACGACATCGGTATGGCCAGCAAAGCAAAATACAGGATCGCTGTTTCCTCGTCTTGCCCACATGTTAGTGGTGTCTTCAAAGACCATAGGTTCAATATTAAAACCAATGGCAGCAAGACGCTTGGCCATCAGGGTTTGGCAACCTTCATCCAGTGGTGTTACCGAGGGACGTGAAATCAGATCTTTTGCTAATTCAACTACATCGTTATTCATTATGCAAACCACGCTTGGTATTCTGCGACGTTAAAGCCAATCAGTATTTTATCATCATTAACTAACACAGGGCGCTTTACCAACGTTGGATATTGCACCATTAAGGCGATGGCTTTGTCTTGGCAAATATCCGTTTTTTCGGCGTCAGTTAACCCACGAAAACTGGTGCTGCGCTTATTAAATAGCGTTTCCCAACCCGCAATATTAGCCAACTGTGCAACGGTTGTTTCACTCAGGCCATCTTCACGAAAATCGTGAAACGTGTAATCAATCTTTTCGGCTTCAAGCCATTTGCGCGCCTTACGAACTGTATCGCAATTTTTTATGCCATATAAAGTCAAAAGAATACTCCATTAATGTCTATTGGGTTGTGACGTTAAGCTTTAGCTCTCAAAATGAGCTTTGAAGACAGCCTAGTGCAAACTGGATATTAGCAACATTGTGGCATTGTGGGGCGGCTTGAACAAGCCGAAGAAGCTGTTTTGAAAAGATTTCATAATATGCAACCTACGATCGCTTAAGGTGAAGGTTGCATATTATTGTGGCGCGAATGTTTACGACAACTATTGAACAGGGCTGTTAAATAGAACGAGCCAATTTGATGTTACATTTGTACGGTAAAAATAATATCTTTACCAGCAACTACACTACCTTGGGCTTTATCGAGTTGTTTAACATCTTCCATATTAGCCAGTACCACTGGGGTCAATAGGCTGTCGACCTTGCCACGTAAATAGGCTAAATCAAAAGATAAGATTGCTTCACCGGCTTTAACTTGTTGGCCTTCTTCGGCCAAACGTTTAAAACCATTGCCCCTGAGCTCAACGGTGCCAACACCAAAATGGACAAACAATTCAAGCCCTTGTGGTGATTCAATGCTAAACGCATGATTAGTCTCAAAAATTTTACCAATAGTGCCATCAATTGGGGCAACAATAAATTCGCCCTTAGGGTCGATAGCAATACCATCACCAACAATTTTTTCTGCAAATACCACGTCAGGTACTTTTTCGATTGCGACAATATCACCCGATACAGGTGCATAAATGGCAATACCACCCGTTAGCGGTGGTTGGCCTGAAATCAGTCGTCGAATGCGGCTTAAAAATCCCATAAGAACTAGCCCCTTTTATTAATATTTTTATGCGGTTAATTGTAAACGGCTATACTCACTTTACCAACATTATTTGTGTGATTAAACGCAATCTTGTGCAAAAGCGTTAATGGCTTTACGAATATCAGTAATGCGAGTTAACTGTGTGATGTGTTGTGCATGGTGAACAAAATGACTGTAATTACCCTCGATTAATGCCACTTTTACGTCTAATAAATTGGCCGGATTGATACTCAATTCATCAAGACCGAGTCCGACTAATAAAGGTAAGACTTGTGGGTCGCTGCCAAGTTCACCACATAAAGATACCTTAACCTGAGCCTGTTTACAGTGACTTACTGTCATAGAAATCAGCTGGATCACAGCAGGCGATAATGGAGGGTATTGTTTGGCTAAATTCGGATTGGTGCGATCGGCCGCTAAGGTATATTGAGTTAAATCATTTGTACCAATACTGACAAAATCAAGCATTGGCAACATGCTGGGTAAATTAAATACAGCAGCAGGGGTTTCAACCACAATACCATAGCTCAGTGTTCCGAAGCCTTTTTCTTGCTGATTTAATTCTTGTTTAGCACGTTCAATTAATAAGAACGCGGCGTCAAGTTCTTCGACTTGACTGACCATGGGGAACATTAATCGAACTTGGCCATGATTTGCAGCCCTCAGTATCGCTTTTATTTGAGTTATGAAGGTTGCTGGGTGTGCCAAACTATAGCGAATACCCCGAATGCCAAGGGCAGGGTTATCTTCATTGGTTTGCGGCAAACAAGGAATTTCTTTATCGGCGCCAATATCAAAGGTTCGAATGGTCAGTACTTCACCTTGTAAGCTGTGAAGGGCATCACTATAGAGTTTATATTGTTGTTGCTCATCTGGCAGTGCTTTGGCATTCATTAATAAAAATTCGGTGCGAAACAAACCAATGCCTTGAGCCCCTACATCGGTGATGTGAGATATTTCGCTTAAGTTACCCACATTTGCGAGTAAAGTGACTTGATGGCCATCACGAGTTTGACTGGGTCTATCTTTGTAAATCATCAAGGCTTGGCGACGGACTACTTCTTGTTGTTGTTTTTGTTTTAATTGCTCAAAAACTTCCGTTGAAGGTGCAACATGTAACTCGCCTGACATGCCATCTAAAACCAGTTGTGCTCCATCTTCAATAACATCATTGGTTTGCGAAAATTGGTAATTAAGCAATGCAGGAATACCTGCTGCACGCGCCAAAATTGCGGTATGGCTGGTTAGTCCGCCTGATTCGAGGATCAGTCCGGTAATGTGGGTTAATGGTAATATCGCAAATTCAGCAGGGGTTAAATCATCAGCCAGTAATATGGTGTCTTCGGTAAGAGCGGATAAGTCCCACTGTAAATGTCCATGTAACGCACTGGTGAGGCGCTTGGCTAAACAAATAATATCAATGCTACGATTTGCTAAATATGGGTCGTCTAATGCTGACATTTCTGCAGCATGTTGATTAAATATACGATCAACCGCCACCGCAGCACATACTCTAAATTGGTGAATATGTTGATGCAGTTGTTGCTGCAGCTCCTCGTCTTCAAGCAGGATAATATCACTATCAATCAGTTGAAAATGATCACACTCAGGACACAGATGATGTTGGCAGTGTTGCAAATGAGCAATAAGCTGATGAATAGCTTGCGTTAATTTCTGCTGCTGATCGTCAATTTGTTCAATAGAAAGCAGTTTAAAATCAAGTGGCGGCAGTTGATTGGTGATAGTCAGTGCTTTACCAAAAGCGATACCAGCAGAAACAACGATTCCATTGATTGACATTAAGTTGTCCTAATTAGCTAAGCGTAACGAGCAGTGAGGCAATTTTATCAACCGCCGCTTGCTCATGCTCACCAGAAGCAAATACCGTGACAGACACACCTTGGTATAGGCCTAATGTTTGTAACTTAAACAAACTTTTGGCACTGGCTTGTTTGCCATTGCACTCTACCATAACGTCACAAGCAAATGCTTTAGCTTCTTTGACTAACAAAGCCGCAGGACGTGTATGAATACCATGAGGAGCAACAATGGTGACCGTTTTTTGATACATAAATAAAATACTCAGTAACGAATGACAACTAAATACTCATTTAACTAAACCATTCAAATAGACTGACTAAAAATACGATTTAGCTTAGGCCATATTTGAGTTGAAGTGTTTAGGCATTTAATCTGATGGCCATAATATACCCTAAAGTGATCAGCGCTAAAAGTGATGCTCGGCGCAAAGTCTTTAGCTGTTTCGATATTACACCATTAAGTTGGACAATTAGATGTGCTCTGAGGCTGCCAGTGATTTACTCGACTGGCAGCAAGAGTGAAAGGGACTAGATTTTGAACTGACCTAAGGTTTGGCTCATGTCGACACTAATAGTCTGTAATGATTGCGCTGCCTGGCTGTGGGTTTCATTTGCCATTAATGACTGTTCGGTGAGTTCTGAGATAGTACTGACGTTGACATTAATGTCTTCGGTGACTAATGCTTGCTCTTCTGTAGCACTGGCTAGTTGTGCTGTCATGCTGCTGATATTATCAATTAACGCTAAAATTTCGCTAATGGCATCACTAGACTGCATCGCTTTTGATTGTAACTGGGCAGACTGCTGTTGTGTGCTGGTAATACTCTGAATAACCGATTGAATACCAGTCTGAATTTCACTAATAATGTGATTAATTTCATTTGTTGATGATTGCGTTCTATTTGCGAGCGCTCGCACTTCGTCTGCTACTACAGCAAAACCTCGACCATGTTCACCTGCTCGTGCCGCTTCAATGGCAGCATTGAGTGCCAGCAGATTAGTTTGATCGGCAATACTGCCAATCACATCAAGAATACTGCCAATTTCAGCAGATGATTGGCTCAAGGTTAACGATACCGTTTCTGCTTGATGTAATTCATTAACCAAACTTTCTGTTTGTGCAACGGTTTGCTGCATTAATTGTTGGTTTTGTTTGGCTTGATGCTTCACATTTGTTGCACCGTCAGCCGCATCCTGAGTGTTACGAGCCATTTCTTGGCTAGTGGATAACATCTGGTTAATTGCCGCAGCAACACTTTGGGTTTCACTGTGAACTTGGTTAGCACTTTGATTGGACATGTTAACCGTGTCTAACAAATGCACCGCTTCATTATTTAAGGTATTCCCAAGCGGTTGTAACGTTGCAACCATATTAGCAATTTTAATCACAAATTGATTAAACCCATGTGCTAATTTGGCTACTTCATCATTACCTTCAGTTGACAAGCGCTGGGTCAAGTCACCTTCACCTTTAGCAATTTGCTCCATGGCATCAATTGTCACGTTCAGTGGCTGGGTAATTGAGTGGTTAAGTAATAAAAAGAACCCAAAAATAGGCACCGAAATAATCATCATAATAATGAAATAATCAATGATAATTCCCGTCATGCTGTTATTAACACTGTTGACGTTAACTTGAGTGATAATGATCCAATTCATTGCCGGATAATACTTTGCTGCGGCTAATACGGTTTGAGATTGATTTTGTTGATTAATTATCTCAAATTGTGCCTGAGCAGTTTGCTGTTGTTTAGCTGTGCTAATAAGCTGTTGGTAAGATCTTGCTCCATCAACGGCCCCTAAGTTACTGATTGGCTTATTGATTGAGTCAGGATTTAGTGGATTAACAATAATATTATTTTGATTATCAATAATGATAAAAGCTTGATTTTCAGATACCTTAATGTCGCTGGCAAACTGAGTGATTGCTTGGACACTGGTATTAGGATCTGCGAGCTTGAATGCATCAAGTGTGCTATTTAACAAGGTCACTTGGCCAGTAACCTGCTTGAATTGCTCCTCGATTAAATGATTGTATTGTTCCTTTATTGAAAAAGAGCCAAAAACGACTGTGCCGACAGCGGCCAAAGCTAGCATTATAAATAAGCGCTTTAAAATGGTTAAGCGTCGCAATAATCCAATCATTGTCTATCCTAGTATCATATATCCATTTAATGTGGCGAAATTATAGTGATTTTATCAAAAAACTTAAGCCTAAATTATTATTTTTGTGAGCAAACAGTGGAATTTAGTTATAGATAAAAATAATGTTTGTTTTTATAAAAATGTATTGATTATCAATTGATTAGTTGGTTTATAAGTTTGATCGATTAATTAACATGCTAATTGATTGTTTTAATTTTGATTTTTTTTCTATTTACCCGCAAGATTAGGGTAATTAACGAAAAGGTATTAATACGATGAATTTATCTTCTACAGTAAAGAATGACGATATTTTACTAAAGCTTTGTCATTCTGTTTCTCATGTTCTTTCTAGTACAAGTGCTAGCCATATTAGCCATGCTGGGATGGTTCAAAGTATTTCTCGTACTCGCTTGAAACCTGATTTGGCGTGTTTTTCTATTTTCGATGGCGGCTTTTCAGGTTTAGTTGTAATCAACTTTTCTGCCACCGCAGCAATTGAAATTTATCGTCGTTATATGCTCAACATGGGCATGCCAGAAACTGAATTAGCTTTTTCACATACTTCTGATGATGTCAGTAATGTGATGGGCGAATTAATGAACCAAATTTTGGGCGACTTTATTGGCAAAATTTCAAAAGAATTACAAACGTCAATTAGCCAGAGCCAGCCAAAAATGTTGGTTATTAATAAAGAATTGACGATTTCAATTGATACTAACCTTGATAACGCTGTCGCAAGACGAGTGACTTTTAAAACCGAAAATAATCATATTTTTTATCTTGAATTTGCTATGGATAAAACAGAATTCATTCGTTCTGCCGATTTTGAAATGGACGAAGAGTTTGATCTTGATTCATTAATTGAAACTCACGGACAAAAACAGCAAGCTCAATCAGAAGCCTCAAAATATGTACTTGATCCTAATGTAAAAGGCATTGTTGTTGATGATGCTGATGATTTACTCAGTGAGCTTGGGTTATAAGCACACAGAGTTAATGAAAAAGGCCAGTTAATTCATTTAGCTTGGCTTTTGTTTAGTAATGCGTATCACTTATACAAGGCTAATCATCAAAAATGGCATCTAAAGCGACTTCTATTGATATAGCTTACCGCGCAGGCGTGTCGCAATCGACCGTATCACGTGCGTTGAGAAACAGTCCATTGGTTAATCTAGAAACGCGTCAGCGTATCCAAGCTATTGCCAAAGAGCTTAATTATAAAGTTGATAAAAATGCCAGCAATTTACGGACACAAAACAGTCATACATTAGCTTTACTGATCTGTGAAGATCCTACTAATGACGACTCAATGATTAACCCTTTTTTTCTATCGATGCTAGGCTCCATTACGCGTGCTACTGCACGACAAGGCTATGATTTACTGGTCTCATTTCAGCAGCTTTCAAGTGATTGGCATGCAGATTACGAGGATAGTAACAAAGCCGATGGTATCATTTTATTAGGCTATGGCGATTATATGGACTACGCACACAAGCTGGATAAATTGATAGAGAAAGAAACCCATTTCGTTATTTGGGGGGCAGAGCATAACAACAAATCTGTGTTGTCGATTGGCTGTGATAACCATCAGGGAGGAGTCATTGCCACTGAGCACTTACTCGGATTAGGCCGTAAACACATCGCATTTTTAGGTGATTCGTCCAGTCGCAGCCCTGAGTTTCGCGATCGATATTTAGGTCACCTTGATGCCTTAAAAGCGGCTGGAATTTCAATTGATAAACAGCTCCAGCATGATGCGATTAATACAGAAGGTTCTGGTTATGATGCCACCAACCAATTATTAGACAGTGGTATAGTATTTGATGCCATTTTTACTGCCAGCGATCTTATTGCTATAGGTGCCATTCGGGCGCTGAAAAAGCGCGGAGTTTCCGTTCCAGAGCAAGTTGCTGTAGTCGGATATGACGATATCCCAGTGGCGAGCTTTGCTAATCCGGCGTTGACCACGATTAAGCAAGATACTCAGTTTGCGGGTGAAATTCTTGTTGAAAGTGTATTGAAATTAATCCGGGGTCAAGAGGTCAGTCAGCGGTTAATCAAAACAAATTTAGTGGTGCGTAGTTCTTGCGGTGCCAATGTAGAAGACAACTAGTTTACCTATCACCCAGTAGTTATAAATGTAATCGAATGGGGTTTTAGATGATTGCTATTGATATTAATTTTTTGCTGTTAAAAGGATAAGTCGATTTATGGCAGGAGCCAGTCTATTAACCCTATTAGATGATATCGCCACCATTTTGGATGATGTGGCGGCAATGAGTAAAGTTGCTGCACGTAAAACCGCGGGGGTTCTAGGGGATGATTTAGCGTTAAATGCGCAGCAAGTATCAGGTGTTGCTTCTGAGCGAGAATTGCCGGTGGTGTTCGCTGTGGCTATGGGCTCGTTGCGTAACAAAGTCATTTTAGTGCCTTTAGCAATGCTGATCAGTGCCTTTATTCCTTGGGCTATTACGCCGTTATTGATGTGTGGCGGTTTATTTTTATGCTACGAAGGCTTTGAAAAAGTTTACCATTCAATGACCCATAAGCAGACTCATTTGGTCGATGACGATACTGTCGTCGCGAAAGCACAAGCAGACATCGATGATTTAGGCGCCTATGAAAAACAAAAAATTAAAGGTGCCATTCGTACCGATTTTGTTTTATCTGCTGAAATTATCGCAATTAGCTTAGGCGTCGCAGCTCATATGGACTTAATGGCGCAATTTTTAACCTTATCGGTTATTGCTATTGTGATGACATTTGGGGTGTACGGCTTAGTGGCTGGTATTGTCAAAATAGACGATCTCGGTTTATATCTTGCTAGGCGTAAGCCAAGTGGAGTGGGGCATAAATTGGGATTAACTCTCGTGTCTGCCGCCCCTTATTTAATGAAAACTCTCACTTTTGTCGGCACTATTGCCATGTTTATGGTCGGTGGCGGTATCTTAACCCATGGTATTCATTTGGTATTTGAATGGATTGAGCATGCACAAGCCGTGGTGACTCAAATCAATGTTGTGGGTGGCTTTCTAGGATTGCTTACACCCAGTATACTCAATGCATTATTTGGCGTGGTTGCTGGTGGCGTTGTACTATTAGCCATCAAAGGTGTGAGTAAGTTAATGCCCGCTAAAAGCTAGTTTAATAGTGATAAAGCCGGCTGCAAATACTAAAAGAGCATAGTCAATGACTATGCTCTTTTTTGATCTGTGATACTAACCTCTGTTAGTGAATCACTTGAGATTAAACGGCTAAGTTGTCACTCTCACCAAGGTTTGGTTCCGCTTTTGGATTCGGGCCATATTCGTTGTCATCTTTACTGTTAAAGCACATCACAACCAGTAAAATTAATACGCCAAGCAATGGAATAAATATCAATAATAACCACCAACCAGAATGGTCTGTGTCGTGTAAACGACGGACACTCACAGCGATACTTGGGATCATGATGGCGAGTGAATAAATTGAGCTTAATACCCCTGCACCGTAGACGTCGCTGTAAAAACCGACACCCATGTCTAATAGCGTCAGTACGATACTGATCACCGCACTGATTAATCCAAACATCCAGTATTCTTTACGACGTGCACGGCCGCTAAAATCAAAATACTGCTTCAATACTTTTACATACCAATCCATTCGTTATTCCTTAACGTTAATGTTTTTTAATCTAGTGCATTTGTAACAAGATAGCCTTGAATTAACAAGATTTTATTTCAAAATCTATACAAAAAAATAAAGCCGTTGTAAACGACAACGGCTTTATTAATCGTAAAATGGCGATGGTGTTTATCGTGCTAATTGCTGCTTAACTACTGGGTAAAAGTCCCATACTTGTTCGTCGGTCATTGAGCGAACCAGTTTAATGTACTCAGCATGAGTCCATGCCAGTGGTGTCGCAGAGTTAGTACCTTGACCCATTTTGTAGTCATAACGAGTAGCATTACCAACACCATCCCAAGCTTGTTCTGGCAACATAAGCCCTTGGTTGGCAAAAGTTTCCATGCCTTGAACATACGTATTAATTAGTGCTTGCTTGGTGTCAGCCGATAATGTGCCATTTGCCTTGGCTAGCGCTAATTCATAATGGCCACGCTCGCCAGTAAAGAATGGCCAAACTCGGCCACGTTGCTCTTCGGTATTGCCTTTTTCTGCATAGCTAAGGCCCGTGACAGTATCTTCACCATAACCATCGTTACCATAACGACGATAGCCAGGGATTGTGCTGCCATCTTTAGCACTAAATTCATACTTAACTCGCAGATTGTCAGCAAGACTTTGATCATCAATCAGCATCACGCTGTTTTTAATCACAGGATCTTGTGCATCGACTACGCCATAGCGAACTAATTCTAAAAAACCACCGTCTAAAATCATCCGCTGATCTAGGCCTGGTTTTCCATTGTTATCCAGTAGTTTATCTGTAGTGTTCGGATTACCATTTGGGCTAATACGCACATAGTAAGGGGCTGATGAAGTATCGTTTGTTTGTTTACCAAGCGAGCCTGTCGTCGTCACCATAGTGCTTTCGAGCTGATGTTGTAATTTACGTGCTAAATCGGTATATACAGATGCTTGTTCATCTTTTACCAGCATAGCGATGTCACTGGCGGCAACTAAACCGGCAATGATAGCCGCAGTTGTTGATGGTGAAAATCCTGTTTGTTCTTCCCAACGTTCTTGTTGAGTGCTTGGCGGGTTGATTGCAGTGTCATTCCAGCCCAGTTTTACCTTGCCACCGTTTACTAAAAAATCCGCCGCAGGTTTAAGCATGTCTTGATACCACTGGCTGATCTCAGCATCGTTTAGTATGCCAGCTTGCCATAATTTCCAACCAAGCATGATAGGCATGGCGGTTTGATCTAGCTGCACGCCAACCCACTCAATTTCACCATCAACATGGGTTTTTTGTAAAAACCACCCTGGTGTACCAATAAAGCCAGGTGTTTGTTGCTGAACCTGTACCTGTTTTAAATATTCAAATGCCACTTTTGGGGTTTGGGTATCGCCCATGGCTAAAAACGCCATCGCACATTGGTAAAAATCACGTGGCCATACGGCTTTATAACCTGTACTGCCAATCGTTGCTGAAACCGTATCGCCCCAAGGGTTAGACAGCGAGGCAATCAGGGCACCCGCATGGGTTTTATCTTCTTGTGCTTTTAACACTAATGCACTGGCATAAAGAAGTTGGCCGTTATCTGTAGTGTTTGCGCTCATATTATTTAATGGCGCAAGTGACGCTAAATAGTCTTTCCAACCAAGATGGGTTTCGTCACCTAAATAAGCTTGTTTAACTGCATCGTAACCTGAATTTAATGTTGCTTGAGCTGTGGCTAAGCTGCTGGCTTTGTCTTGTCCAAAACCGATGACCAAATTAAAACTTAGGCTGTCGTTTGCTTTCGTCAGGGTAGGGTATTGCGCAGTTAGTGCGACGTTACCGCCTTGATTAGTATCACTGGTTGTACGGTAGTGCCAATCCAATGTTCCATTATCTTGTAAATCAACTAGGCCATCAGATGTGCCGACAAAGCCAGCACTGGCAGCAACAAAGTCAACATCGGTTTTAATTGTCATTACGGTTGAATTAGCATCGCTGGTGTGGGCAACGAGTGTTTGCCCTTCAACGCTGGCAATGTCATTCGCGCCGCTGTTATCGATATGTGGATTAACATAAAGATGTGGGGTTATGCCTGCTTCAAATGCGGTAAAAGTGACTTTCATCATTAAGCTATTTCTATCGGGATCGGTAAAAATATGCTTTTCGATTTGGTATTTACCTTGAATATCTTTATTGATAATTTTATAAGCCAAAGATAAAGGGCGGCCCGTTTCATCTGTGTCTAAATATTCAATAGTGCTAATGGTGTGGTCTTTTTCTGTATCAACAAAGCCATTACCGGTAATAATAAATTGCAGTTCTTTAAGCTGAGCGTTATGAATAAGGCCAAACATGGTTTCGGTTAACACACCTTGTGCAATCGAAAACCACACCTTACTGACAGGATTTGTCGCTTGGTCCTGGTATTGACCATTTACATAGGGCTCATAGGAGGTACCTATACCGGTTTTACCTGAAAAAGCCCAAGTGGGTTCGACACCTGGCGCACCAGGAGCAAGCTTAACGACTTCAGTGGTTGTTTCGGTTGATGCATCACTTTGCTCCTCAGCAGGAGAGCATGCGCTTAACGATAAACCGAGAAAGCTAGCAGTTATCGCAGCCGCTATGGTGCTGCGATGGGTGAGAAAAGGCTTTATCATGGAATTCCCCAAAATAGTCTTAAGCAAAATTAAACGTGAGTCGCTACCTGTGACAAAGACAGATAATCGTAAGAGAGTTATTTTTCTTGTTTAACGAATAACACTGCAATACCCGAAATCATCATAGATACGCCGCCTAAAATCAGTGCATAAATTGGTTCGCCATCAAAAAACGTCTTGAGTAGTAAACCTAAAATACTGGCGGCAAGTAGCTGTGGGATAACAATGAAAAAGTTAAATATGCCTAAATACACTCCCATTTTTTGAGGAGGAAGTGCGGCTGATAACATGGCGTAAGGAACTGATAGGATAGATGCCCAAGCAAAACCAACACCGATCATGGGGATCCACAATTGAGTGGGATCTTGAATAAACATAAAGCTAATTAGCCCAAGTCCACCTAAAAACATATTGATGGTGTGGGTTAATCTAATGCCAACCGCTTTGGCTAAAAATGGAATAATAATCGCGGCAATGGCGGCAAATCCATTATAAGAAGCAAACAACATACCGACCCAATCCGCACCGTCGTTATAGGCTTGGCTTAGCACATCTGAGGTATGGTAATGATGTGACGTTACGGCAGCAGTGGTATAAATCCACATGGCAAATAAGGCGAACCAGGCGAAAAACTGCACCACAGCAAGTTGTCGCATGGCTTTGGGCATATGAAATAAGTCATCGACCACATTAAATAACATGCCAAAACTTTCACGTTGTTGGGTTGATACGGGAGCGTTTGTTGTCGTTTTCGCTAATTTACGCGCACAAAATAGTTGTAATGGGCCAAAGACAAATATACCTAAACTTAATATGTACAATTGTTTATCAAGGTCTTGGATCATAATGGCAGCAGTAAACAATGCGCCAATGACTATCCAAATAATCGCGCCAGTTTGATATTGACCGCTGGTGCGAGTATTCGCGCGGGTTGCCTCATTGTCTGTGGTGTCATGTTGGTGAAACGCTGCCAGTTGTTCCGGCGAATATTCCTTGGTCGAAATAATGGTCCAGCCAACCGCGATAAATAAAATGGCCCCACCAAAATAAAATGAATAACGCACCGAGTCGGCAATTTCACCAGCCGGGGCAGTATTAGCCACATCGAACACATTGGTTAACATGTATGGCATGGCTGAAGCGACCACTGCGCCAATGCCGATAAAGAAACTTTGCATGGCGTACCCTTGGGTACGTTGGCTTTTAGGCAAATTATCACCAACAAAAGCGCGAAAGGGCTCCATGGCGATATTGATTGAGGCGTCCATGATCCACAGCATGCCCGCAGCAATCCATAATGTCGGCGAGTGCGGCATTATAAACAGTGACAAGGTAGTAAGAACGGCACCAATTAAAAAATACGGGCGACGGCGACCAAGGCTATTCCAAGTGTTGTCGCTTAAGTAGCCAATGATGGGCTGGACAATTAGGCCTGTAAGTGGGGCGGCAATCCACAGAATGGGAATGTCGTCGATAGACGCGCCTAAGGTTTGAAAAATACGACTGACATTGGCATTTTGTAGGGCAAAACCAAATTGGATCCCCAAAAAGCCAAAACACATGTTGAAAATTTGCCAAAAATTTAGCTGCGGTTGTTGGGTGACGTTTTTATGATTATGGCCAGACATGTGACATCCTTTTTGGTAAGTCGTTGTGCTTACTTCTTTTAATTCTAATCTTAATCTTATTTATTGTTAGTCTTACTGGTTTTTGGCTACCTTTTTAGCCCAAGGGGTTCCCGCTGGTTTGTTGCTGATCGCGATGAAGATCCCGTTATTAATAGCTAAAAAAATAGCGAATACGCATCTCCCTAAGACGGGTATTCGCCAAGACCCACGCTTTATTCTTTGTCGACTTCTATTAAATCAGCAATTAATAAAGATAATGAAGGTACTTTAAAGCTGATGCTCTCTATGGACCAAGATACATCAGAAACGACCTAACCCATTTCATCCTGCAATCCAGACGAAATAGCTTGGTTTATAGTATCCCTGAGCGAGAGAATGGTACAACTGAATACATACGTATTCATGGCATTCAAGTAACCTGATACAAACACAGATGCAACATTCGTTTTAACACATCACAGTGCCTTAAAACGAATGGCAGTACCGCCGCTGGCTGCTAATGATAAATCGAGAGTATCTTTTGCAGTTACGGTTTTAGTTTCAATCACATAATCATAAGGGTTGGTTAACCAATCAGCTTTGCTACCGTCACGATATATTTGCGCTTCATAACGTTTACCTGTAGTTAAAAAGTCCAGCTTTAAGCTTAATTTACGGGGTTGTTCATCAGTTAACGCGCCTAAATACCAATCTTCAGCGCCGCGTTGTTTGCGTGCAAAAGCTACGTAATCGCCAACTTCTCCGGCAAGGGCGATACTGTTACTCCAGTCAGTCGGCACATCTTGAATAAATTGAAATGCATCTAAGCGTTGTACATAGTTACGGGGTAAATCTGCCGCCATTTGGATCGGGCTATACAGCACAACGTACAAAGCCAATTGTTTTGTTAATGTGGTTTTAACTCGATTAACTGCATCTAAACCCTCAGGGGCTAAATTAAAAATCCCCGGGGTGAAGTCCATCGGACCGGCTAGCATACGAGTATAAGGTAATATTGCCGTATGCTCAGGCGTATTGGGTGGATTACCCCATGCATTAAACTCTTGCCCACGAGCACCTTCGCGGGCAATCCAGTTTGGATAAGTACGGCGCAGGCCGGTATCTTTAATGGGTTCATGGGTGTTAATGCTAATACCACGCTTAGCGGCTTCGGTCACACTGTGCAAATATTCATTAACCATAAATTGGCCGTCGTGCCATTCATGTCGCACAATGCCATTTTCGTCAACCCGCTTAATATCGCCACCATCGGCCACATAACCAGTTTTTACTTGTGTCACGCCATGCTTTTGATACAAATCATAAGCATCACTCATTTGCTTACGGTAATTGGTTACCGAGCCAGAGGTTTCATGATGACCAATTAAGCGTACATGTTTACTTTGACCGTATTCAGTAATCGCATCCATATCAAAATCTGGGTATGCTTTAGTAAAGCTAAATACATCGCCATTATCGAACCAACTGCCATCCCAGCCTTCGTTCCAACCTTCAACCAATACCCCATCAAAACCATATTGGGCGGCAAAGTCCATATAACGCTTGGTTTCGCTGGTGGTGGCGCCATGCTTAGGGCCGCTTCCCCAGGTGTTTTCATTTAAATGCATTCCCCACCAAATTCCGACGTATTTACCCGGTTGCACCCAAGACACATCGCCAAGCTTGTTAGGCTCGTTAAGGTTTAGAATTAAATCAGAATTTAATAAATCAGGGGCATCTTTAGCAATTTGAATGGTTCGCCAAGGGGTAGAAAATCCCGGTTGGGTTTTAACTCGTATTCCGTCTGACCACGGGGTTAAATCGGCACGTAAAATACCATCTCTACCTTGGTTTAACACCATGGCAGCATAGTCGGTTAGGGCTGCTTCATGAATACTTAAATGCACGCCATCTGCCGTTCGAAACGTCATGGGCGTATGAGCTCTATCGATTTTATCAAGCGAGGTAGTACGATATAAATATTCGTATCGGTTCCAACCACGTCCAGGGATCCACCAGGCGGTCGTGTGCTGCGGGTCAGGTATCGCAAATTCGGTTAATTCGTCAGTAATATCCAGCTTAGGCGTGTTAGCAAGCCCTGCTTGTTTTGGTACTAAGTAGCGAAAACCAATCCCGTCATTAAAGGCTTTAAATTCAATATCGAAATCTACTTGGCCATTACTGAGGGTTGCTACGATGCGATTGTAATGATCACGCACGTTTTCACGTTCACCCCAAGGTTGCTGCCAAGTTTGGTCAACGCTGTTGTTAGTTACATTTTTTATGTTGAAATCCAGCCCTAATTCACCTAATTGCTGGAATACCAGACCTAGTTTGCTCGGGTTAACTACGGTTTTACCGTTAAATTCAACTTGGTATTCAGGACGACCATTGTCATCAGTCAAACTAATGGCAATGTGTTTATCTGGGAGAGGTCACAATAACCGTTTTAGCTTGCACCATGCTAGGCATTGCCATTGCTGCCAGTGCCAGAGCACATGAAAAACTAATTATGTTGGGAGTAAAGCTTATATGAGTTGTTGAGGCAGCTGAGTCTGATGAGTTAGCGTACGTCATACGAAGTCCTTGTTTATTATTTTATTTATTCAGCAATCAATATATGACGTTTTTAGATTTTGCAGCAAAGATCTGCATACGTATTCAGGATGTCAGATCGCAAAAGATAACCGTTTATTAGCTAACTCATTTTCGGATAAAAAGCGTTAATGCACTACCACTTGGTCGATTGCGCTGATAACTCAAAGTGATAAGCCGCGTATGGAATTCACAAAGGACTGTGCTGTTTCAGCTTTGGGCTGGTATTTTAATACAAGGTTAAAGCTTGAGCGGTAATGATCAATTCGCTCGGCATTAAATTAAAAAGTGCGCAATAAAGCTGATTTAAAGCAGCATCAGTCGCTTGATATCATGCCCTAGGGATGTAGTGCTAATTTGATAACTCTTACTAGAGTAACTATAGCGCCAGATAAACTTTAGCCGATACGGGTTATTATTGAATACAGGCTTACATTGCTGAAAAACACCTAAAATATGAAGTTTAATAACCCTAGATTGACTCCTCGGTCCAATTGAGACTACATCGAAGAAAATACTATTTGCTATGCATGTATTTGAAAGGGGCTAAATCCGTACTTTCACCGACCCCCAATGGATGGGGGCACTGTGTTTTAGCTGCATATGTTCTACAGTCTGGGCTAGACAATTGATAACACAAATTTTTAACGAACTTTTTAAATATAAGAATCTATACAGTAAAAGCCCAAGCATTTTAATCATTGATTAAAATGCTTCATCTTCACTATAAACATTCACCGTAATCTCACCATTAACACTTTCAGTAACCAAGAAATTTATCGGTTTGCAACATACTTGGCAATCTTCAATATACTGTTGTCCTGCATCTGATGAATCAATAAGAACTTCAATTGTTTCACCACAATAGGGGCAATCTATAAGCTGTTCTGTTAATTGGTTCAAATTTGTAACCTCCTAAATTATATTAATTTATATCGGCTTATAAATGACTGATATTATAAAATCAGCCGCTTAAGTTATTCGCCAAACTGTTTAACCCCTCTATATCGACGGTTTATAGAGCATCGTTATCAAGCTTGCCGCTATGATTGTAGCAGGAACGCGTCCATCGATTGTCGCAGCTAAGTGAGTTTAGACCACTAAATATTGAACAGTTTAGGGCGCTTTGTCTGTTCAGTTTAGCGAGAAATACAATATTGGTTAAGGTGTTAGAGAATTTTTTAGCTCTGTAGAGTGGTGGTGGCTATTTTGTGATGATTTGCAAGAAGCGATGAGACAAAGATAAAATCAAACTCCATTCTACAAGCATTAGCAGAATGATGGCAAAATTGACTGACCCACAATTCAATTAATCACTGCAGGCCATATCGATTACAATCTCATATCTAATTCATTGTGGATTAACACCACACACTGAGATGCGAACAACATTTTTGGCCCTAAATTGATATGTAGGGTACCAAGACGCTTCAAGCTGTTAAAGCTTTTTTTAGGCATAGGAATATGATCTGTTAGTAAAAAGCATGGATTAGCAGCAAACTCTACATCACGTACTGGGGTGCCTTTTTTCTCCAACATATACAGTTGATAATCTTCAGCTAATTCTTGTATTAACTTTTCAAAACTCACCGTGCGCACCGTAATTCCAGGCTCTACTTCACGTAACTGTTCTTTGGTCATCCCTTTTGATGCGCTTAAGGCTTTAGCAATTTTATTGGTTAGGTTTTGTTCATGAAACCCACCGATATGGCCTAATTCGCTTGAACGAAAACAGATGGTACGTGAAAAATCAAGGGTGCTCTCTAACACCAAATATACCACGACATCGTCGCGATGGGATTGGGCGACAAAAATGGTGTTCATTAAGGTGTGGGCTAAAATTTCAGTATGAGCCGATTCGCCAATACCCGCTAAAAACTGCTGACTATCAACTGGAGCAGCTCTGGCTCTAACTACAAAAGCGCGCATCGGTATATCCTATTTGAAAGTAAATTAAGCATAAAGCGGATAACGTAGTCGAATAATCAATCAGTTACAGCTTTTATTGTCGCTATTATCCCAGTTTTAAGCTTGACTGTAACCTGATTAATCTAATGGTTGAGTTTTAGTTGGCATAGACAAGTACAATTGAGCAATACGCTTGTTAAAACAAGCGCTAAGCGTGATGTGATTGAGCATGCTGAAGTGAGATTTATTCGACTATTAATGCCGCTCATCAGGCCAATAAAAGGCTGTTTAATCCTAATATTATTGATAGGTAAAATAATAAGGCCAAAAATAAAAAGTCACAGAGGTGTTAGCTGAGACTTTTTTGATTTGACCAATTAAGGTTATTGATTATACAGCTTATTTCATCGGTGACAGTAGTGCAGGATTCGTGACTAAGTTTCTCACACCATGAGGATGATCTTCTTTGAACACGTTACCCTCACACCATTTACCGACAGTGTCAATATTCACTTTCGCGACTTTAGGATGAACACTCCAAGACACTTGAAATGGCGAGCCGACTTGATTGTAGCTTGGGCCTGTTGTTGAGCCAAGATATTGAATCGCTTCGCCAGTATTACTAAGCATATTCAGTGCTTGGTGAAGTCCATTTTTGATATCTAATGCCGTTAATGTTGAAAAATCTAGCGCTTTAGCGTCATTGACTAAGACAAAGACTTGCGTTTCAACTCGTAGCTGTGGGTTATTGATTGCCTCGTTTAAGCAAGCACCTAATGTTGGGCCAGGGCTAACCTGTGCACTTGAATATACATAATGCACTTCTATGGTATCACCAGAGATTAAAGCGCCGTGTTCACTAGAGCAAACAGCATGGTCCACTGGCATCAATTCGGCTTTAGTTAATTTACCTGAATATTGATAGCCAGATGTCACGCCTTGGCCATTGCCATTGCCGTTACCGGCATAGGTAGTAAATTCACCTCCTGAATGTTCAGCATTTTTATGGAAATGGATGTTACATAAATTCATTTCTGTATAAGCTGGCGCAGGAGAAAAATTGATTGGATTGGTTCCTACCAGTGAGTTTAAATCTCGGGGTGATTGAGGCCCAAAACCTCTACCTTTAGTACTAATTGCAAGGTTTGCCCTTTGTGTAGCAATAACATTATCAGCTATCGAGATCTGATGTTCGCTGTGGTTTTCCTTCGCAATCGCACTCATAGAAAGCGATAGTGTTGTTATTGTTACGATAAGTGGTTTGATCATTGTTATGTCCTATAACACGATGATGTTCATGTATCGAAGATAACATTAGTTGGCTAATCATTAATACGCCAGTGCAGGTCTATGATCAGTACTGTTATGTGTCGCTATTAGCGAATTGATTTAACGCCTATTAGAGAATGATTGTTGTTTGAAACGGATGAGGAATATCTGCGTACAGAGAGGGATGGGTAAATTGCAGGGCCGATAGCTTGAGTACAATCATTATCCTCCCTAAATTGTCAGAGGATAATGATTGTTATGTGTCTGGGCAGCCTAGGAGCGCTGCGCCCGATGTTAGTTTTTTAGTTCAAGGATCACTGATTGCAGTGGTTGCAGGTTAATATCAACACTGGCACCACCTTGGTTATTTAAAATAAGTTGCTGACTTATTGTGTTATTTGTTAATAAGTTCGTCAGCGTTTTATTGCCTGTAATATGCCAGTTTTGTATTAACGTCTTTGGTAACACAAGGGTAAATTGTTTGCTTTGTTTTTGGCTGAAATTACTGACAATGATCAATTGCTGGTTGTGGTTAAAACGGCTAAAAGCAAATACTTGGTTATCGTAACCTTGAGTATTCAGCTGGCGCTGTAGGGTGTCTAATTCCATGTAATCACCGCTTAATGCCGATGCTGTATGGCTTAGGTTTAATAGCGTTTGATAATAGGTGCGCAGGGCTTTTTCATCGGCTGTGGATTGGCCGCCATCAAACTTGCCGTTATTCATCCAACGTTGATGGGCTGGCACGCCCATATAGTCAAAAATACTAGTGCGAGTCGGTTGGCCAAAGCCTGCTATTTCAGCGCCTTTTTCGCCCACATCTTGGCCAAAATACAATAAGGTAGGTGAGCGACTTAACGTGGTCGATACCACCATAGCAGGTAAGGCGTTAAATGGATTGCCGGCAAAATCGCTGGTATTAATGCGTTGCTCATCATGGTTTTCTAAAAAGTGCAGCATATGCTGGTCAATGTCACTGACTTTTGCTTGAACTGTCGCAATGGCTGCTGTACTGGCCTTACTTTGAATGATGGCTTTTAAGGTGTCGTATAAATCGACTTTATCGTAAAGATAATCCATCTTGCCTAAATGAATATAATCACGGTACAAGTCGGGGTTATACACTTCTGCAAGGATAAATGCGTTTGGATTAGTGTGCTTGATGTGACTATTGAGATAGCTCCAAAATTCCACAGGCACCATTTCGGCCATGTCATAACGAAAACCATCTACGCCTTTGGCTAACCAATATTGGGCGATATGTTCAAACTTACGCCATGAATCGGGAATATTGTTTGCATCTTGAGCTTGCCAAAAGGCTAAATGCTCTGCAGCAGATTTAGTTGCATAGTTACGCGGTAGCGTTGGAAAGTCATGGCGGCCATCGGGTTTAACGCCATAGTTAATTTTAACGGTTTCATACCAATCATTGGCGTCGGGTTTGGCTAAACGCGAACCATTTCCGGTCCATTTAGCGGGCGATTCTTGAAACTTACCATCACTGAGTGGTTGAGCTTCACCGCCTAATGCTTGATAGCCATTTGACGCATCAGGGACTTGAAAATCTTCACCGACCACATAGTAAAAATTGTTGTGTTTGCTGTACACCTGGGTTTTATCGTCATTAACACCAAAGTCTAGTTCACCTTTGGGCGCTGAAATGGAGTGATAATTTCGTGCAACATGGTTTGGCACTATATCGATGATAACTTGCATGTCATTGGCGTGAGTTCTGGCGATCAGTGCTTCAAACTCTGCCAAGCGGCTAGCCGGATTATTAGCCAAATCAGGATTGACGTTGTAATAATCTTTTACGGCATAAGGTGAGCCCGCACGGCCTTTGACAACATCAGGATCATCATTACTAATGCCATAGGCAGTATAATCATTGATCAGCGCATGATGTGGTACGCCAGTATACCAAACGTGAGTGGTACCTAAGGATTTGATATCTTGTAATGCCACATCCGTGAAGTCGCTAAATTTACCCACACCATTAGCTGCAATTGTGCCCCAAGGTTTATTTGTGGTGTTAGTGTTGCCATACAGACGTGTGAATACTTGATATACCACAGGTTTGCCCGTTGCAGGTATTTGGGTGGTTGGAGTAACTGATAGTTTATTTTTATCGATTTTTATCGATGTATTGGTTTGTTCAACTTTACTAGGTTGGCAAGCACTTAATCCTAAACCCAGCATACAGGCGATAACCAACACTTTTACGCTTGGTGACGGTAGGTGAATGTGAAGTTGGCTTACTAACGGTTTGGTGATGGGGCCCATGAGTCTCTCTTTTATTGTTTTTATTGGCGTGTTTGTATTGAAGACCATAGAAACACGCCATAATTTGCAGTACCTTAATGATTGAATCGTCTACATATCAGCGTTCAAGTTTAAGTATAGTGACACCTTTATTAGCCAACGAAAGTGGCTTGGATAATGAATACGATTGTTTGCTGATAATATCAACGCCGATAGTATTGTCATTAATAGCAGGTTTAAAGCGCTGTAAATCAAGCTCAACGGCTTGGGTATTTTTATTGTAGATGACCAGTAAGGTTTCATTGCCTTGATGACGGCTTTGGACATAAATACCGTCTTGTGGCACAAAGTGCTGCAATTTACCTTGTTGAATCGCTAACGAGTTTTTACGGTAATTGAGTAATGTACGCACAAAAGTCAGTGCTTCAGTTTGTTGTGGATCCAAGCCTTTTCCTGTAAACACATTGACACTGTCTTGTGGCCAGCCACCCGGAAAATCACCCCGAACAGCGCCGTCGTTACGGCCTTCTGCAGGGCTTTGCATAATTATTTCTGAACCGTAAAATATTTGCGGAATACGGTTGCTGGTGAGCACATAAGCCATGGCCATTTTGTACAGTTCAATGTCGTTTTTCATTAAACTATAAATACGGTTAGTATCGTGATTACCTTCAAATAACACTAACTGACTTGGATTGGCATACACCACGTCGTTAGCCAACATTTGATAAAGGTCGATAAAGCCAGCTCCCCAATCTTCTTCTTTAGTTAAGCTGGCTATGAGCGTGTCGTAAAGCGGGAAATCCATCATGCTAGGTGCAAAAGATTGATAACCATCGGCATTTTTCTTTCCTGCCTGCCAGTAGCTCACCGTCACTGGATTACTGCTCCATTCTTCACCAACGATATTAAAATGAGGGTATTCATCCATAATGGCTTTTGACCAAGCAGTTAAAAACGCTTTATCTGCGTAAGAGTAAGTATCTTCGCGAATACCGCTCAGCCCTGCATATTCGACCCACCAGATACTATTTTGGATTAAGTATGTTGCCATGTGTGGATCGCGTTGATTGAGGTCTGGCATGGTGACGTCAAACCATCCGTCGCTAAAATCAGTTTTGTCTGCATT
This sequence comes from Shewanella vesiculosa, assembly GCF_021560015.1. NCBI lineage: Bacteria > Pseudomonadati > Pseudomonadota > Gammaproteobacteria > Alteromonadales > Shewanellaceae > Shewanella > Shewanella vesiculosa. Next base: position 878,000 of record NZ_CP073588.1, read on the forward strand.
CACAGAGTAAGGATCTTGTACTGTAGTGCGTCTATGGCTTGAGTAACTGACATCGGTTGGATCTTTTAGCCAACGTGATTGACCATTAATCCAGGTGTTGCTCGGCATACTGCTCATCCACTGATGGCCTGATCCCATATGATTAACCACGACATCCTGAATGATCCCAATACCAAATGATTGCGCTTCTTCTACGAGTGATTGGTATTCTTCATTGCTGCCAAAACGTGGATCTATGCGATAGAAATTGGTGGTGGAATAACCATGATAAGAATACTTTTGTTGGTTATTTTCAAGCAGTGGATTTATCCATAACTGGGTCACACCTAAGTCATGTAAGTAGGGCAGTGCTTTGCGGATCCCCAAAATATCACCGCCATGGCGACCGCCATCAAAACTGCGGTCAGCTTTTTCAAGCATGTCTGGCTGATTATCATTGTCTGGATTACCGTTAACAAAACGATCCGGGGTGATTAAGTAAATCACATCTTTATTACTAAAGCCTTGGCGATCTCGTGAGTCTTTTTTGCGGGTTTGTAGCTCATAATCAAATTGTTCAATTAACTGATCATCTTTAAATAAGCCTAAGATAAGTTGTTGTGGTTTAGCTTGGCTTAAATCCAAATTAACGAATAGATGATTATTGCTATCAGTTCTCTCGACATTAATCAGCGTGACACCTTGAGCCTTAATTAATTTAACTTGGCTTTCACGAATATTTTCCCCCGTAAGCAATAGTTGTAGCTGGGGTTGTTGCATGCCTGCCCACCACGACATTGGCTCGACACTGAGTGTTGCATTGGCCGACATGGCATATGTGCTCAATGCACAACCGAGTAAGAAGCTTGATGCTAACCTGCCCAGGTGTTGTTGGTAGGCTTGTGCTAAATGGGGGTAATGAAATGACATAGTTACTCATCCTGTATTTTTTTGTTGTTTATTGATGACGGTTAATTAGTCGTTAAAGATAATTAAATCATGTTGTTACAAACCAGTTACAGCGCTGCAATATAGTCTTTATGGCTCGGCATTTGACTCACAGTGGTGTTAATAACCTTACGGATATTAGTTAAGTAGTCGGTTAAATCATCTTGGCTGACCGCTTGTGTAAGCGGATGATAATCCTCTGGAATAATGCCTTGTCCTAACATCACCTGGATCCAGGCTGCTTCAGTAAACAATTCATCTTGATGCCTGAAAACTGTTGCTGTGGCTTTAAATAAATCGATTTTATGTTGCAAGCTTTCGGGAATGTCCATATCGCGACATTGCTGCCATAAACCGCGTTCATTGTCGGCAGATTGTTTTGCATTAAGATGGTAATGCAAAATAATAAAGTCGCGGATTTGCTCAAACTCAGTTTGAGATTGGCGATTAAATTCATCAATGTGCTGGGGTTGAATACCGTTTCGTGGAAATAATTTAGTTAAACGAATGATTGCTGATTGGACTAAATGTAAGCTGGTGGACTCTAACGGTTCTAAAAACCCACTCGATAAGCCAATAGCCACGCAGTTTTTATGCCATTGCTTGACGCGCCTGCCAGTGGTGAAGTTTATTTTACGCGGCTCGGCTAAGGGTTTTCCATCTAGGTTGGCTAATAAATGCTGTTTTGCTTGTTCGTCGCTCATATGTTGGCTGCTATATACAATGCCATTGCCTGTGCGATGTTGCAGTGGAATACGCCATTGCCAACCAGCATGGTGTGCAGTGGCTTTAGTGTAAGGCGTAAGGGGAGAGGTGCTTTCACAAGGCACTGCATATGCGCTGTCACAAGGTAGCCAATGCTGCCAGTTTTCGTATTCGACGCCTAATGCCTGTTCAATTAATAATGCACTAAAACCCGAACAATCAATAAATAAGTCGCCACTAATACAAGGACCATTTTGTAAGGTGACACTTTTTATACTGCCATCGACGCTAAGTTCGGTGCTGGTAATAATGCCTTCAACTCGATTGATACCACGTTGAACACTGTATTGGCGTAGCAAGTTGGCATATAAGCCTGCATCAAAGTGGTACGCGTGGGTAATACCGCTCATTTGTGCTTGAGCAATGGTTTGAATGGGTTGAAATTTGTTGTGTTTGGCCGCTTGATAGTTAAGCGAGTATTGCCAAAAGTCATTGGCATTATATTGACTGCCATTGGCTTGAGAAGGATTGCTCGGAGAAAGATTGGCCTGAGCACTAAGCCAATAATGATGAAATGAGGTAAAGCCTAGGTCACGGCCAATATTACCAAAGGCGTGCATATAAGCTTCGCCTTGTTGATGCCAATTTTGAAATTCAATACCCAATTTATAAGTGGCTTGGCTGGCTTTGATAAAATCAGTTTCACTAATCCCAAGTACACTGTTAAATATCTGCAGTGGCGGGATAGTAGCTTCACCCACACCAATAGTACCTATGGCGTCGGATTCAATAAGGGTGATGTTGAGTTGTTTATTAAACAACTTGGCTAACATGGCTGCGGTCATCCAGCCCGACGTTCCGCCGCCTACAATGACAATGTTTTTTATTATCGTTTGATCCATTGTTATCGCCTTTTAACTATTTGGGATTTATTTTTACTGAACCCGATAAAGTAAAAAAGCCCCTGTAATAGGTTACAGAGGCTTTTTTGTCGGTTTAGTGCATTCTACAAGCCCATTAGAACTTGTAGTTTGCGCCTAACATAAAGTTACGACCGTAGTTTTGATAATCACGCACTAAACGTTGGTCATCACCAGTGTAAGACGTAAATGGCTCGTTGGTTAAGTTATTCACTTGGAACTGTACTGATAAACCGTATAGCGCATCGATACCGCTTTCAGTAAAGTCATAGCCAATTTGCGCATCAACAACCGTTTCTGCTTTGATGTTAACGTTTTCACGTTGAAGACTGATTTTAGTCACTTCACCTAAGAAGTCACTGCGGTAACGAGAGCTGATACGGGCTTCGAAACCTGAGTTTTCATAGTAAACAGTGGCATTGAAGGTTTTTTCAGAAAGACCAGGCAGAGTCGTTGGATCGCTGTCTGCAGTTTCTTTTACTTCGCTGTCGTTGTACGAACCACTTAAGATAGTACCAAAACCACTTAGAGAATCAGCAAACAAACCAAAGTCGATTGATAACGAGGCCTCAATACCTTGTACATAACCGCCATTACCATTTAAAGGTTGGCTGACATTACCAATTGGGTTGTCACCTGGGTTCTGTGGCAAAATAGTGCTGAAATCAAAGTTAGTTTGTTGATCATAAACGTAGTTTTCTAAGTCTTTGTAGAACACTGCTAATGAGAAATAACCTTGGTCACTAAAATAGTTTTCATAGCTGATGTCGTATTGACGCGCTAACCAAGGACGTAGTTCTGGATTACCAGCGCCACCAGACCAGTTAACACCATCATTAGGGTTTTGAGTGTAGCTAAAGTTAACGTTAGCGTTCATTTTGTCCATACGAGCACGGGTTAGCGTACGCGCAGCAGCAAAACGTAACATTTGACCATCGGCAACTTCAAAGCCTAAGTTCATGCTAGGTAACCATTCAAGGTATGAGTCACCCGCAGTGCGAGGCGTTAAAGTCACAACGCCATCTTCAACTGTGGCCACTGTACCGTCTGAGTTTTGGTTTGTGTTTACAGCTTGAATACCGACGTTACCCGTTAAAGGAAAACCGAACAATTCAGATTCTATATTGGCTTTAACATAAGTCGTGGTGACTTCTTCTGATACAGCCCAAGAGTTAGTCGCACGTGATAAATCCACATCTGCTACGTCAGTTTCGGTATAACCACCAGCATTATAAAACGCTAATGAGTCATAACTTAGTACGTCACCCATGCCAAAGAAATCAAGTGAAGTTGGTGATAGTAAATACTGTTCAGGAACGGTCTCTAAGTAATTATCAGATCCGTCATAGCCCGCTAAAGTCAGGTAATAACCTTTATCAAGTTTGCTTTTATCGCGATTAGTGCGGTTAACACCAAACTCGACACTGCGCACAGCACCTTCATCAAACACGTATTCTGCAGTTAAACGGAATGATTTAAGCTCATCGTCAATTTCAGGCTTGTTGATAAAACCGTCTTGAGTATTAGCGCCCAGTGGGCTGCCCCAACCGAGTGGATCACCTAATTTAATGACATTAGGATCTGCATAGTTAAGGCTATGAGTAAAGTCGTAGCCGCCATTTCCATTGTAGTTAAAACCTAAGTCATCCACTGCGCCGACGCCGGTTCCACGGCCTGTGCCACTGTAGCTTTCCATACCAATATCGGTACGTTCTGCTTTTGATAGGGCAATATCAGCTTCTACGCGCCAGTTATCACTGATGGTAAACTTGTTGTTCCAACCAATCGCAAGCGATTTAGCATCTCGTTTGTTAACATCGTTACGCACAACGACTTCGGCACCATTAATGGTTCCTTGAGTGACTAAACCGTCTTCAGCAGTGGTCGATGTTACGCCGCCATTAGTGCCCCAAGCAGCAGGAATTTCGATACCACGTAAACGTTGATCATCAGTAAATTTTGTATAGTAAATATCAACAACTGAAGTGAATTTTTCGTTAGGTGCGTATTCAAATACTGCTAATACACCATCACGTTCTAATTCGCTTGAACGCACAAATGGTTTTGCGCCACCTAAAACACTGTCACCAGCATCATTTTCTGGGTAACCCCATGCCTGCCAGCGTTCTTCTTGGTTAGGCGACATCATGCGCGCATAACCCAGGGCAATACCTATGGTGTCATCAGCAAACTGGTCAATATATGAAATACTGCCACGGTAACCGGTATCGCTTGAACCGCTATTAAGTGAGCCTAAGTCGTTCATTTCGCCGCGAAGCGACATGGCTATCGTTTGTTCGCCATGAGTTAACGGGCTAATCGTTTGCATATCTACCGTGCCGCCGATGGCTTGCGCCATGACAGATGCATCTGGTGTTTTGTATACCACCACACGGTTTAATAATTCAGAAGGGTATTGGTCAAACTCAACACCACGGTTATCGTTTACCGAGGCTTGCTCGCGACCATTTAATGTTGCAGTAGTGAAATCTGGACCTAAACCACGGATAGAGATAACGTTAGCTCGGCCATCAAGGCGCTGTGCTGATACGCCAGGTAAACGGGCGAGTGATTCTGCAATACTAACATCGGGTAATTTACCGATGTCTTCGGCTGAAATGGCTTCAACAATTGATGACGAAGACATTTTTAGTGATTGTGATTCTTGTAAGCTGCGACGAATACCTGTGACTTTTACCACTTCAATATTTTCGTCGGCAGTTGCCGTAGTATTTACGTCATCAGCAGCGTAAGCAGTCATGCTTGCACCAGCTGCAACTAACGCCAGCGTGAGTAGGCTCGGTTTAAATAGCAACATCAATATTTCCCCTTTTGTGGATACTTAACAACGTAAAGTACAAGTTGAGTGTTAGTATCCTTTTGATTTTTGGTTACATTCTTTATTGTGTTTTTACCTCAGCATGCTTAATTAACTTTTGTAAGTGACTGCATAAGTGCTGAAGTTATGACCAAATTGTTGCACAACAGTGACGATACTACTCCCAGTTCAGTTTTGCCGACAATATTATGCATACGTATTCAGCGCTAATCATGGCTAATTAGTGACAGTTTTTTACAATTTTGAAACAACTGAGAGGGGCTTGGTATCATACTTAATTCATTGTATTAATGAGGCTTATGCCGTTTTAGTTGTATGTTGCAAGCTAATTATTTCTTTGCATACGTATGCAGGTGTATTGAACCTGATTTCCTTATTCACGTATCCTCGGGGTAATAAAAAAACACTAGCGAACTGTTACGCAGTCGCAACATCAAGGTAACTCGTCGATTTATTTCAGGGTTAACTTACTTCTAAGGGGATGCAATGGGTCAGGTCAGTTGGTGGCGCGGCGGAGTGATATATCAAGTTTATCCTCGCAGTTTAATGGATACTAATGGTGACGGTGTTGGTGATTTGCAGGGCATCATTGCTAAACTTGATTATATTGCCAGCCTGAATGTTGATGCAATTTGGATTTCGCCGTTTTTTAAGTCGCCAATGAAAGACTTTGGCTATGACATCAGCGACTATCTCGAAATTGACCCGCTGTTTGGCACCATGGCTGATTTCGATCAGCTTATCGAAAAAGCCCATCAGTTAAATATCAAGGTCGTGATTGACCAAGTGCTAAGCCATACTTCAGACCAACATGCTTGGTTTGAGCAAAGTCGTCAAAGCCGAGACAATGACAAAGCTGACTGGTACGTGTGGGCTGATCCTAAAGACGATGGCAGTGCGCCTAATAACTGGCTCGCCATTTTTGGTGGTTGTGCATGGGAGTGGGAACCTCGTCGTCAGCAATACTATCTGCATAACTTTCTCAAAAGTCAGCCGGATGTAAACTTCCACTGTCCTCAGGCTCGTCAAGCGGTATTAGACAATGTTGAGTTTTGGCTCAAAAAAGGTGTTGACGGTTTTCGCCTCGATGCGATTACGTTTTGTTACCACGATGAACAATTACGTGACAACCCTGCTAAACCCAAAGATAAGCGCCAAGGCCGTGGTTTCAGTGAAGATAATCCTTATGCTTACCAATATCATTATTACAATAATACTCGGCCGCAAACCGTTGGCTTTATTGAACAGCTGCGGGCGTTAATTAATCGTTATCCTGGCGCCGTGACCTTAGGTGAAGTGTCATCTGAAGACTCGTTAGCCACTATGGCTGAATACACTCAAGGTGATGACCGATTACATATGGCCTACAGTTTTGAGTTGTTAACCGATGATTTTAGCGCGGCTTATATTCGTCAAACCGTGGAAGAACTAGAAGCTAGTATTGGTGATGGCTGGCCATGTTGGGCCATAGGTAATCATGATGTTAAACGGGTTGCATCTCGTTGGGGTAAAGCCAGCGTGAACCCAACAATGGTGAAAATGCTCAATGCGATGTTATTTTCATTACGTGGCAGTGTGTGCAGTTATCAAGGGGAAGAGCTAGGGTTAACGGAAGCCTCAATTGAATATGACCAGTTACAAGATCCCTTTGGCATTGCCTTTTGGCCGATGTTTAAAGGTCGTGATGGATGCCGTACCCCGATGCCTTGGGTCAAAGGGGCTGCTAATGCAGGCTTTACTGAAGCAACGCCTTGGTTACCTATCGATCCTGCACATAATAATAGTGCTGTGGATGTGCAAGAAGCTGATCAAGATTCGATTTTGCAAAGTTACCGTCATTTTTTACAGTGGCGCAAAAAGCAACATTTACTGATTGAGGGTGATATTACCTTTATCGACAGTCATCCTGATGTGTTAGCCTTCATCCGCAGTCAAGATGATCAGCGCATGCTAGTGTTGTTTAATTTGTGTGGTGAGCAACAAACTTTTGCATTAAATGAGTTACGATTGTCTTCAATTATAGACGATCATGGGTTACTCTGTGGCGCGCAAGATGTACTGGACCCTGCAACTATTGTGTTGCCAAGCTTCGCCAGTTTTTATGGCCTACTTGGATAGCATGACGAAGCCGAAATACTGCTGTATTTCGGTTTTTTTTGGTTTATTTTTTGATTGAACTATTTTCAGTATATTGGCGATAAAGTTTTACACTATCATAGCGGATGTGATAGTGAGTTTAACGATTAAAAACAGTAGTATAACAATAATCATTAAGAAGAGATCTCCCTATGGCTACAGCAATTCACAGTACCCTTGAAACAACAGAAACAGGCAATAGTGGTAATTACCGCTTTGCGCTCGTGTCACTGACATCATTATTTTTCATGTGGGGATTCATTACCTGCTTAAATGATATTTTAATTCCTCATTTAAAAGCTGTATTTTCGTTAAATTACACTGAAGCCATGTTGATTCAATTTTGTTTCTTTGGCGCCTATTTTTTAGTTTCATTACCAGCCGGTAAGTTAGTCAAAAAATTAGGCTATCAAAAAGGTATCGTCACAGGGCTTATTATTGCCTGTATCGGTTGTTTACTGTTTTATCCTGCTGCTGCATTTGCAACTTACGGATTATTTTTAGGTGCATTATTTGTATTGGCATCAGGGATAACTATCTTGCAGGTGGCAGCTAATCCGTATGTGAATGCGTTAGGATCAGTTGAAACAGCCTCAAGTCGTTTAAATTTAACCCAAGCCTTTAATGCCCTTGGCACCACGGTGGCCCCCTTTTTTGGCGCGGTATTAATTTTGTCGGTAGCGTCAGGTGCATTAGATGGACTGGATCACGCCCAAGCCGAAGCTGAAGTGGTTAAGCTGCCCTATTTAATTCTTGCTGCAATGCTCGGTTTGCTGGCTTTAATTTTTGCCAAGCTTAATTTACCTAAGATTACCGAACACAATGATACTTCTGATACTGGTGTGGTAACTCACAATGGTAAAACTAGCGCATTACAAAGCATTCACTTGGTCCTAGGAGCAATTGGTATTTTTGTTTATGTTGGTGCTGAAGTCTCAATTGGCAGCTTTTTAGTGAGTTTTCTAGGTGAAGAACAAATTGCAGGTTTGCAAGAAGCTGATGCCGCTAAGTACATTACTTACTACTGGGGCGGCGCCATGGTTGGCCGTTTTGTGGGCTCTGTGATCATGCAGAAAATTCCTGCAGGGACCTTATTAGCGTTTAATGCTTGTGTCGCAGCGACTTTGGTTTTGATTGCTATGAACAGCAGTGGTGCCGTGGCCATGTGGTCAATTTTGGCTGTAGGTCTATTCAATTCAATCATGTTCCCAACCATCTTTAGTTTAGCGCTACGAGATTTAGGTCCACATACCTCTCAAGGAAGTGGTATTTTATGTTTGGCGATTGTCGGTGGGGCGATTTTACCACTGTTACAAGGGGTGTTGGCCGATAATATGGGGCTGCAATTGGCGTTTATTCTGCCGGTTGTATGTTATGCCTTTATTGTCTTTTATGGTGCTAAAGGCTCAAGAATGTAGTGTCGTGTAAACACTCACTTATGTCATGATGAAAAAGCGGCTTCGGGCCGCTTTTTTATTTAAAGCAATATATCATTGGTCTGTGGTTTATCTTGAGGATAACTCGCAAACAGAGTCCGAATGAGTTAAAGCGATAAACTGACGTTAAATGGATTGACGAAATGACTGATTTAATCACCCAACTGAAGGGACAAAGGCCGATATTGCCTTGCTATCAAGTGTTTTAATCCCTATGATCAGCACGTTTTTAAATTGAACGTAATCTTAGATAGAGAGCCCCCATGTTGACTTATCCGTTGTCAGGCAGTTCATCAGAGTTAGTCTTAAATGTACTTACTATGGTGTTAACCCGAGGAAAACCATTAGATAGAGCTTACTCAGAGCATTTTTCTGGTTTAACGCTTAACCCATCAGAGCAAGCGCGGATCACGCAGGTCACTGGCGATATTTTACGTCGATTAAACTTATATTGTTTTCTGGTGGATATTGAACCGGAAGAATTCGATCGTTTAGGATCGAAGTTACTTAACGGTTGGCACGTCTTTCACGGTTTAGATTTACCCAAAATGCAGTATTCATTGCAGATTGAGCAAGCGAAATTTGATGCTAACCTTGAACAGGCCAAAATGGATCCTGTGCTTTGGGACGGTTGCCCACAATGGCTAGACTTACTTGGACAAGCACAATTAGGTGATAAATGGCCAGCTGAACGTGCAGCACTTGCCGAGCAACCAAAACGTTATTTACGCGTTAATGAGCTTAAATGTGACCGTGAAAAATTGATCAGTCGCTTACAAAAAGAAGGTGTAACAGCTGTGCCTTTGGATGATGTGGCTTCTGCAATTGAGGTAACGTCTGACTCAGCACTGTTTCGAACTGACGCCTTTAAAGACGGCTGGTTTGAACAACAAGATGCCGGATCGCAATTGGTTGCCGATGCCGTTGGCGCAAAACCGGGTATGCGAGTTGTTGATGCTTGTGCTGGTGCAGGTGGTAAAACCTTACATATTGCTGCACAGATGCAGGGCAAAGGCCGTTTGTTAGCCATGGATGTTGAGCAATGGAAACTCGATAACCTTAAAACACGCGCTAAACGTGCAGGTGCTCATAATGTTGAAACGCGGATTATCGCCAGTTCGAAAACCATTAAACGCTTAAAATTAACCGCTGACAGGGTATTGTTAGATGTCCCTTGTTCTGGGCTTGGGGTATTGAAACGAAATCCGGATTCAAAATGGCGTGATACTCCAGAGCGCTTGCCGGTATTGATTGAATTACAAAAGCATATTTTACAAAGTTATAGCCGCATGGTGAAAGTGGGCGGCATGTTAATTTATGCAACTTGCTCAATTATGCCTGAAGAAAATCGTCATCAAGTGGATGCCTTTCTAGCTGAAAATCCGCAGTTTTCGCTGATAGAAGATGAAAATATTTTAGTGTCGGAACGTGGATTTGATGGCTTCTATCTAGCTAAGATGGAACGGATAGCAGAATAGTTATTCATCATTACTCTTTTTTACAAGCACGACATTGATTATTAATCATTTAAAAACAGCGCAAAAATATTGTGCTGTTTTTTTATGGGGAATATTTAGGGTTTAGGTGTAATTAATTTATTAAAAAAACGTTAATATATTGATAATATTCTCACAAATGCATAATCTTATGTGTATTATAAAAAGTATGTCGAATCATTCGTTGTGATGTTGGAGTGTTATGGATATAGGCCCGCATATCAATAAATTCATAAAAGATACGCCTCAAGCCGATTTTCGTGAATCGAGTATTGAGCGTTACAGTGCAATACTTGATATGGTACTAAAGGGCCTTCCATTAGGCGAAATGCTCCACGCCTTAATATTGTTGATTGAAGCTCAAAAGATAGGCACTCGAGCATCTGTGCTGTTATTGAGTGATGACGGTAAACGTCTACTATTCGGGGCGGCGCCAAATCTGCCTGAAGAATATAATAATGCCATTAACGGTGTTGAGATCGGCGCTGATGTCGGTTCTTGTGGTGCAGCGGCATATACCTGTGAAAGAGTGATTGTTGAAGATATTGAACATCATCCCAATTGGACAAAGTATAAAGAATTACCGCTTAAAGCGGGATTAAAATCGTGTTGGTCAGAACCGATAAAAGACAGCAATCAAAAAGTACTCGGCACGTTTGCCATGTATTATGACACGGTTAAATCGCCTTCAGAGCTAGATTTATACTTAATTCAAGAGGCGGCACGTTTGGCCAGTTTAGCCATTGAACGCAGTCGTGGCATGCATATTCAACGTTTAAGCAGCACAATTTTTAACAGTTTGCCTATCTCGCTAGTGATCACCAGTGAAGATAATGTCGTTTTGTCTGCTAACCCTGTTTTTAAGTCGTTAACATCTACCTATTATGCCAATCTTAAGTTATTCGATGTTCATCGCTTTTTAAGCCACTCCAAAGCGGAGGAGGTTGCAGATTTATTTGAACATTTAAAACGCGGGCATGCTTGGAAAGGGGAGTTAAAAGGACTTAAAACTGATAATGATATCATTGACATAGCGCTCAATGTGACGGTTATTAGAGATACCTTTACTCAACAAAATTGTTTTGCATGGCTAATTACTGATATTTCTGCACGTAAAAATGCTGAGAAAATAATAAGTTTCCAAACTAATTATGATCAATTAACCGGATTGTCAAACCGCAAGTACTTGTTTGAAACTCTGCAAGCAATGAAGTGCAAAAATAGTATTGATGGTAAAAAGCAAGAATTCAGTTTGATGCTGATGGACATTGATCACTTCAAACAAATTAATGATACGTTTGGCCATGATAACGGTGATCTGGTTCTCAAATTAGTCGCGCAACGTTTGTTAAATACAATTCCCGAGAATGTCCTTATTGCCCGTATTGCCGCTGATGAATTTGCCTTGGTCATACCGGGAAAAATGTGTACTGAGTCATTGATAAGTATGTTTAACAACATCACTGATGAGTTAAAAAAGCATTTTATTATTGCCGACCAAGATATGATGTTATCAATGAGTACCGGTCTTGCTCGTTATCCTTATGATGCTGATAATGTTGAACAGATATTAAATTGTGCCACTCAAGCTATGTACAGTGCCAAAGCGCATGGCCGTAATTGTATGCAGTTTTTTAATCAACAAATTCAAAAAGATGCCGAAAGAAATGCGGAACTGCATCTCTACCTCAAAACAGCATTAATCCAAAATGAATTTCAGTTGTATTATCAACCAATTGTTAATCCTTTTACCGCTCAAATTACCAAAGCTGAAGTCTTGTTACGCTGGATACATGATGATCAGTTTATTTCCCCTGATGAGTTCATTCCTATTGCAGAAGAGTCTGGGCTAATTGTCCAAATCGGTGAGTGGGTACGAATGCAAGCGTTAACAAGTATTGTCGCGATGCAAAAAAGTGATTTTACTATCCCGTTATCCATTAACGTGTCCACTATTGAGTTTTGGAATACTGATTTACAACATCGTTTTGCCGCTTACTTTGATGTGTTACAACAACAGTTTGGGCTTGATGTTTTTCCTTACTCTCTGCTTACTCTTGAAATAACAGAATCATTAATGATGTCGCAACAAGACAGCATAAATCAGTTACTGACAGATCTAAGGCATCGCGGCATGCAGATTTCGGTAGACGATTTTGGTACCGGATATTCTTCTTTATCGTATTTAGTTAACTTCCCCGTTGATCAAATCAAAATTGATAAATCATTCATTCAACGAATTTCATCAGGTTCACGTCACAAATCCTTAATTGAAGCCATTGTTAGCATGAGTCGTGCATTAGACTTATCGATTGTTGCTGAAGGAGTGGAGACCGAAGCAGAGCTTGATTTTATTAAGCAGCAAAACATAGACGCTGTACAAGGTTACTACTTTCATAAACCGATGCCACAAGAGGCGTTTTTCGATTTGTTAGCTAAACAAGCCGAATCAATAGCAAGATTAAAATAGAACTGTAGAACGTCAATTACCCAGAATGATGAGTAGAATGGTGCTAGCAAGTTAATATATTCATATCCTGGTTGATAAGTTCATTTTCTTAATCTGAATAGTGAAGTAAAAAAAATGCCGCATCAATTAATGCGGCATTTTTATTTAGTCAGTCAATGTTAGGTCAAAATAAATTAAGCCAACATGCTCTTAGGTTCAGTAAATTCAAGGCTTAATGCTTCAGCCACTTCTTTACAGACTAATTTTCCGTGGATAACATTTAAGCCATTAAGTAAATGCTTGTCATTTAATAATGCTTGTTTGTAACCTTGGTTCGCCAACTTGATAATGTAAGGAAGCGTTGCATTGTTTAATGCAAACGTCGAAGTGCGGGCAACTGCACCTGGCATATTTGCCACACAGTAATGCACAACGTCGTCAACAATATACGTTGGGTCTTGGTGCGTCGTTGCGTGTGATGTTTCAACACAGCCACCTTGGTCAATTGCTACGTCAACAATCGCGCTACCAGGCTTCATACGCTTAACCATATCTCTGGTAATCAATTTTGGTGCCGCTGCACCAGGAACCAATACACCACCAATCACAAGATCGGCTTCTAATACATGGCGTTCAATGGCATCCGCTGTTGAGTAAATCGCTTTTACAGCAGAACCAAACTGAATATTCAAGCGACGTAATGCATCGATACTACGATCTAATACAACAACGTCAGCACCCATACCTACAGCCATTTGTGCAGCATTAGTACCTACCATACCGCCGCCAATTATGACAACTTTAGCAGGTTCAACACCCGGTACACCACCAAGCAACATACCACGTCCACCTAATGATTTCTCAAGAGCACGAGCACCAGCTTGGATTGACATGCGCCCAGCCACTTCTGACATAGGTGCAAGTAATGGTAATCCACCACGGTCATCTGTTACGGTTTCATAAGCAATACACACAGCACCGCTGGCGATTAGCTCATTTGTTTGTGTTAAATCTGGTGCAAGATGTAAATAAGTAAATAAAATCTGGTCGTGACGTAGCATTGCACGTTCAACGGTTAGCGGCTCTTTTACTTTTACAATCATCTCTGCTTTAGCAAAAACTTCAGCTGCAGTGGCTAAAATCGAGGCACCAGCGTCTATATAATCTTGATCGGTAAACCCAATCCCCACACCCGCTTCTGATTGTACAAAAACATCGTGACCTTTTAAGGTCAATTCACGTACGCTTGAAGGGACCATGCCTACACGGTATTCGTGGTTTTTGATTTCTGTTGGAACACCAATAATCATTTTTGAGCCTCGATTGACATAAAACCCACTTCAAATGGGTATAATTGTTATTAATTGTGACCTGAACGTGCTTATTTCAAGCCACTCTAGTATAGTGCTGCTTTAGCAGATTATGCTGCTGAAATTGCACTTTTTATAGACAAAAATATTGTTTTAAGTACAAAGCAAGGTTAAATATATGGCAAATAGTAAAAGCTTTTCAGTAAAAGATTAGACCGTATAGATCGCAATATTTTAAATGAGCTTCAATTGGATGGTCGCATTTCGAATGTTGAACTATCAAAACGAGTGGGGTTGAGTCCAACTCCATGCTTAGAAAGAGTGAAAAGGCTTGAAAAACAAGGTTTTATAAGTGGCTACACTGCACTGGTTAATCCACATTTCCTTGGTGCTTCTTTATTAGTATTTGTTGAAATCACCCTTAATCGTGATACTCCTGATATTTTTGACCGCTTTAATCGTGCAGTACAATTACTCGATGATATCCAAGAATGCCATTTGGTCTCTGGTGATTTCGACTACCTATTAAAGACTCGAGTATCAGATATGTCTGCTTATAGGCGTTTATTAGGTGAAACATTGCTGAAACTGCCCTCAATTTCAGATACTCGTACTTACGTGGTAATGGAAGAGGTCAAACAGACGAATAAGGTCGCGTTATACAACTTAGGCTAATCCTACAGTTTAATCTCCCATCAAGTCTTTAGCCGCTGATTGATGAATATAGATGACCATTGTCCACTTATATTCATCATCTAATCAAATAGAACTAATCTTTGTATATAAAATCATCATCTTGAGAGTAATCGTTAAGGCTTTTTTGTTTCTGGATTAATTCGGTATAACAATCGATTGAGCTTGACTAATTCAAGGTGCATAATCACTGCAAATACAGTGATATTCTGTTATCTTAACCCTTATTTTTCACTTTTTATGGATTCTTTCGTTTGACTCAGGAAAATAGTCTAAAAACACTCAGTGGCCTTCAACGATTGCTTGAAGGTGGCCTTATTTTATGTTGCATGATCGCGACATACATTCTATTGGCATTATCCAGTTTTAATCCAAGTGATCCAGGCTGGAGTCAGTCGCATTTCCAAGGTGAAATTCACAACTGGACTGGTGCTGTTGGCGCTTGGACTGCAGATGTGCTGTTTTACTTCTTTGGTTTCATCGCCTTTTTAATTCCTATTATGATAGCCACCACGGGTTGGTTTATTTTTAATCGTGCACATCGTTTGTTTGAAATAGATTATTTTTCAGTCGGATTAAGAATTATTGGTTTTATTTTGATGTTGTTAGGCTTAGCTGCATTGGTCAGTATGAATGCCGACAATATGTACGTCTTTTCAGCCGGTGGGGTCGCTGGTGATGTGATTGGTCAGGCGATGCTGCCGTACTTTAATAAGCTAGGAACCACATTATTGCTAATGTGTTTTTTTGGCGCAGGCTTCACTTTAGCGACTGGGATTAGTTGGTTAACCATTATTGAATTAACCGGCTTAGGTTCTATCTGGTGTGCCAAGAAAATATGGCATTTACCTAAATTATTTAAACGTGAAACAGAAACCGAAGATACTAAAGGCTTCCTTTCATTAGTGGATAAATTTACCCAACGTCGTAACGAAATGGATGATCAACATCAGCCAACAAGAGCTCAATCTAACAAGCCAGTTAAAACGCCAATCCATATTAAACAAGCAGTCGAGACACCGCAGGTTGTAGAAAAGAAACGTAGCTTCTTTAGTCGCAAGCCTAAACCCGCTGAAGATATTGCGGTTTCAGACATTGATGACCAACAGTTTGATAGTGACGATCGTCAAGAACCGTCAATACAATTTGATCATGAAGACACGCCATTTGCGCCTTGGGTCGCGACAAAAGACGACGTTGACTTCAATCTTGACGACGACAATGATGACCTCGATATTGCTCAGAGTATGAATCACTCTGATAGTGATGAACCATTTGAGGAAGCTTTTGCCAAACCTCATTCAAAGGGGGCATTAGTTGCACAACAAAAACCGAAAAAAGAAGCCAGAATTGTTGACGGTGTAGTGGTAATCGATGGTCAAACCACGCAACAAGCTCGCCAGAAAATGGATCCTTTACCAAGCATTACCTTGCTTGATGTGCCTGATCGCAAGAAAAATCCTATTAGTGAAGCCGAACTTCAGCAAGTCGCTCGATTAGTTGAAGCAAAGCTGGCGGATTTTAATATTATCGCCAATGTTGTTGGCGTTTATCCTGGCCCGGTGATTACTCGCTTTGAGCTTGAATTAGCCCCTGGGGTTAAAGCCTCTAAAATTACCAATCTCTCGAAAGACTTAGCCCGCTCATTATTATCTGAAAACGTGCGTGTTGTTGAAGTGATTCCTGGTAAAGCTTATGTCGGTTTAGAGTTGCCAAACAAATTCCGTGAAACCGTATTTATGCGTGATGTGCTCGATTCTGCCGCTTTTAAAGACAGCAAATCAACATTATCTATGGTGCTGGGTCAAGACATAGCCGGTGAACCTGTGGTGGTTGATTTAGGTAAAATGCCTCATCTATTGGTTGCCGGTACGACAGGTTCTGGTAAGTCTGTGGGTGTGAACGCGATGATCACCAGCTTATTGTATAAATCAGGCCCGGATGATGTTCGCTTTATTATGATTGACCCTAAAATGCTCGAATTATCTGTGTATGAGGGGATCCCACATTTACTCTGTGAAGTGGTTACCGACATGAAAGAAGCCGCTAATGCATTGCGTTGGTGTGTCGGTGAAATGGAGCGACGTTATAAATTAATGTCGGCATTAGGGGTACGTAACCTTAAAGGTTACAACATCAAAATTAAAGATGCTGCTGCAAAAGGGGAGTACATTCCCGATCCATTATGGAAGTCATCTGAAAGTATGTTAGATGATGCGCCGCCGCTTGAAAAGCTACCATCTATCGTGGTGGTGGTTGATGAATTTGCTGACATGATTATGATTGTTGGTAAAAAAGTTGAAGAGTTAATTGCCCGTATAGCCCAAAAAGCTCGTGCTGCAGGGATCCACTTAATATTGGCCACTCAGCGGCCATCGGTTGATGTGATCACTGGTCTGATTAAAGCTAACATTCCAACCCGTATTGCGTTTCAAGTGTCATCACGTATTGATTCTCGTACCATTCTTGATCAGCAAGGTGCAGAAACCTTATTAGGTATGGGGGATATGCTGTATCTTCCACCTGGTACTGGTTTACCAAATCGTGTTCATGGAGCGTTTATTGATGATCACGAAGTTCATAAAGTGGTTGCCGATTGGTGTGCCCGAGGCAAACCGCAATACATTGACGACATTCTTAACGGCGCCACCGATGGTGAGCAAGTATTGTTACCCGGTGAAACCTCAGACAGTGAAGAAGAGTTAGATGCGTTATATGATGATGCCGTTGCGTTTGTTACCGAAACGCGCCGTGGCTCTATTTCTAGCGTACAGCGTAAATTTAAAATTGGTTATAACCGTGCCGCCCGTATTATTGAAATGATGGAAAGCCAAGGTATTGTGACAGCTCAAGGTCATAATGGTAATCGTGAAGTATTGGCTCCACCGCCACCGAGATCATAATAGGAATGATAATGAATAAACGTTTTGCTGTATTGAGCCTATTATTAACCACCAGCGTAACTTGCTTTGCCGCGATGGCCGATGACGCCACTGAGCTACGAGCAAAACTGTCTAACATTGATAGTTTGCATGCGACATTTTCCCAGCAAGTTACCGACATTAATAATAAACCAATTCAAACTGGCAGTGGCGTATTTGCCCTGGCATATCCCAATCAATTTTACTGGCATTTAACTCAGCCAGATGAATCTTTGATTGTGGCCGATGGCGCTAATTTATGGATTTATAACCCCTTCGCCGAAGAAGTAACCGTAATGGATGTTGCTCAAGCGGTTGATGCATCGCCGATGGCTTTGTTAGTGCATCGAGATGAAGCCACATGGGCTAAATATTCAGTCACCAAACGGGTTATTAATGCGACATCTAGCTGTTTTGATATTCAGCCTAAGAAACTCAACAGTAACGTTATTGCTGTTAGTGTATGTTTTGACGCCAAGCAGTTAGTCAAATTTAACTTAACCGACGAGCAAGGTAATTTAAGCCAATTTTCGCTCACTGAGCAGCGCAGCGTAAAAGCAGACGAGACCAATATCTTTAATTTTGCTGTACCAGATAACGTCGATATAGACGATCAACGCTTAAAGCAAGCTCACTAAGCAGTTTATGGCTAACTTAGGTTTTGATTTCGCCCCAGACTTTCGCCCCTTGGCTGCGCGTATGCGCCCAAGGGATATTAGTGAATACATAGGTCAGGCACACTTATTGGGTGAGGGCCAGCCACTGCGTAAGGCGCTAGAGGCAAATCGAGCCCACTCAATGTTACTGTGGGGCCCGCCCGGTACCGGGAAAACCACCTTAGCTGAGCTTATTGCCCATTATGCTAACGCCCATGTTGAGCGTATTTCTGCGGTGACTTCTGGGGTGAAAGAGATCCGTGCGGCGATTGAACAAGCCAAAGCCGTGGCCCAAAGTCGCGGTCAACGTACCTTATTATTTGTCGATGAAGTACACCGTTTTAATAAAAGCCAGCAAGACGCATTTTTACCCTTTATTGAAGATGGCACGGTTATCTTCATTGGTGCTACCACTGAAAACCCCTCATTCGAACTTAATAATGCCTTGTTATCCCGGGCGCGTGTTTACCTTATTAATCGCTTAAGCTCCGATGAAATCAGCTTAATTGTGACTCAAGCGTTAACTGATGTTGAACGTGGTTTAGGCAAACGCCAATTAACATTACCTAGCGCAGTGGCTAAGCAATTAGCCGACATTAGCGAGGGCGATGCACGTAAAGCACTTAATTTAATCGAGTTAATGAGCGATTTAGTTGCAGATGAAAGTGCGTTTACCACCGAAATGCTCACTCAAGTTGCGGGCCATCAAGCTGCGGGTTACGATAAAAATGGCGATCAATTTTACGATTTAATTTCTGCAGTACACAAGTCTGTGCGCGGCTCAGCGCCCGATGCGGCATTATATTGGTATTGCCGCATTTTGAAGGTGGTGGCGATGCCTTATATGTTGCTCGTCGTTTATTGGCCATTGCTTCAGAAGACATCGGTAATGCCGATCCTATTGCCATGACAGTTGCACTTAACGCATGGGATTGTTATCACCGTATTGGACCCGCTGAAGGTGAACGCGCAATTGCTCAAGCCGTGTTGTATTTAGCCAGCGCGCCCAAAAGTAACGCCGTTTATAGTGCGTTTAATCAAGCCCGTGAGCTTGCCAAGCAAACTGGACACGAGCCTGTGCCTAATCATCTGCGTAATGCGCCGACAAAATTGATGAAAGAAATCGGTTTTTGGTAAAGAATATCGCTATGCTCATAATGAACCTGCGGCCTATGCTGCCGGCGAAAACTACTTCCCTGAATCATTGCAACACAGCCAGTTTTATCAGCCAACCAACAGAGGTTTTGAAAAACGTATTCAAGATAAATTAGGGCAATTGCGTCAGCTTGATCAACAAAGCGAGGACAAACGCTATGACTAATGTGATCTTGGTGGCATTAGGTGGTTCAATTGGTGCAGTTTTACGCTATCTTCTATCAATTTTTATGATCCAGCTATTTGGAAGCAGTTTTCCTTTTGGTACACTGTTAGTCAATCTACTGGGATCGTTTTTAATGGGCGTAGTTTATGCGCTAGGGCAGTTAAGTCATGTTAGCCCTGAAATTAAAGCGCTAGTTGGCATTGGCCTATTGGGCGCATTAACTACATTTTCAACTTTCTCGAATGAAACCTTACTGCTGTTGCAAGAAGGCTTATGGCATAAAGCTATTTTAAATGTGTTGTTGAATGTCACCTTATGTCTATTTATGGTGTATGTAGGTCAACAACTTATATTTTCTCGCGTTTAACTAAAAAGAACTCACAACATGCTAGATCCAAAATTTTTGCGTAATGATCTTGACGTCACCGCCGAGCGTTTAGCCACTCGTGGCTTTATTTTAGAGGTTGATAATTTGACCAAACTTGAAGAAAAGCGTAAATCGCTTCAAGTAGAAACAGAAGACTTACAAGCGTCGCGTAATGCGATCTCCAAGTCGATTGGTCAAGCTAAAGCTCGTGGCGAAGATACCAGTTCCATTATGGCGCAGGTAGGGGATTTAGGTGTGCAGCTTGATGCAAAGAAAGCTGAACTTGCTGAGTTATTGCAACAAATCAATAGCATCGCCATGAGCATACCAAACTTGCCTGATGAATCTGTGCCAATTGGTGCCGATGAAAATGACAATGTAGAGGTGCGTCGTTGGGGTACACCTAGAACATTCGATTTTGAAGTGAAAGATCACTTAGATTTAGGTGAAGCTCTCGGTGGATTAGATTTTAAAAGTGCCGTTAAAATTACTGGTTCACGTTTTATTATCATGCGCGGCCAAATCGCCCGTTTAAATCGTGCTTTAGGTCAGTTCATGCTAGACCTACACACCACTGAACATGGCTATAGCGAAACCTATGTACCGCTATTGGTTAACGAAGACAGCTTATTAGGTACTGGTCAGCTTCCTAAGTTTGGTGAAGATTTATTTCACACCAAACCAGCAACAGAAGAAGGCCAAGGCTTGTCACTTATCCCGACCGCAGAAGTGCCATTAACTAACTATGTGCGCGACATGATTGTTGATGAGAGTGAGCTACCCATAAAAATGACCGCATTAACGTCATGCTTCAGAAGTGAAGCGGGCTCTTATGGTCGTGACACCCGTGGTTTGATCCGTCAGCATCAATTCGACAAAGTCGAATTAGTGCAAATTGCTCATCCAGACAATTCAATGCATGCGTTAGATGAAATTACCGCACATGCTGAAAAAGTATTGCAGTTATTAAACTTGCCGCACCGCACTATGGTGTTATGTACTGGTGATATGGGCTTTGGTTCAAGTAAAACATTTGATATTGAAGTGTGGTTACCAGCACAAAATACTTACCGTGAAATTTCATCGTGTTCAAACATGAAAGACTTCCAAGCGCGCAGAATGCAAGCTCGATACCGTAGCAAGGTCGATAACAAACCTGCGTTATTGCACACTTTAAATGGTTCTGGTTTAGCAGTTGGACGGACATTAGTTGCCGTGCTTGAAAATTATCAGAATCAAGATGGCACTATCACAGTACCTGAGGTGTTACGTTCATACATGGGCGGCTTAAGCGTTATTGGCTAGGTTTTCTAATCACTCTGTGCTTATTACTATGAGCACTGAGTGAGGTAACAACGCATTATATTTGGGCTTACTTCGAGTATTTAAATTGGTGCCACTTTGTTTAAGTTGAGCATTATTGATAAGGATTGGTACAACCAGCAATGGGTTCAAGTCGGCGTGATAATCGTAGGCTTATCTATTTATCAGTTATCTTCTTTTTTATTTTGTTGGTAATTGTTGAACTAGCTCAAGCAGCATTGATAGTGGTAGAAAACATTTTCCCTAAATAACCTTTATGAGGTTAATTATTTAAAAGCCCGCTTAAGTTATCTTAAGCGGGCTTTTTTGTAGGCTTTAATCAACTATAAACATTTAGCGGGTTTGGGCAGCCCAGCAATTTTGGTTGCTTGCTTAGCCGGGCCCCCAGGAAATAAGGTATACAAATATTTAGAGTTACCTTTATCGGCTCCTAATCGTTGACCGATAGCTTTAACCAGCACACGAATAGCAGGACTGGTTTTGTACTCTAGATAAAAATCACGCACAAAACGGATAACTTCCCAGTGTTGCTCGGTTAACTCAATGTTCTCAGTGGCGGCAATCACAGTTGCCATAGGTTCTTGCCAGTCATTGATATTTTTTAAATAGCCTTGATGATCGGTTTCAATTTGCAGGCCATTAAATTCAAAAAAGTTTACCAAGTTATCACCTTATCGTGTCGCAAAGATTGTTCAACAAATTGTGAATAGTCAATAATATCAAAATCACCCGCAGCTTTATTAGCTAAAATAATCATTAAGCGATCTGATAACCCCCTAGCGACAACATCATCTTGTAGTACAAACAGTGCAATATTTGCTAAACGCTGTTGCCATTGAGGTTGTAATAAACAATTCACCGCATCGCTAGACAATAAAATACTGTCTTTAGGGTGAATATAGCGCAGGCATGTACTTAAGGCATCGTCACTCATTACTGATGCTTGGATATGATGTAATATCAAAATACTAGCACCTCATCAGCCGATTGCAGGGTTTGCCTAATCATCTCTGGCGTCGCTACCGTTGCCGCAATACTGAGGTCATTGGGCTGCAATCCTAATGTGTGCATTGATTCAGCGCAAACCAATACGGTATCAATATCGTAAAGAGATAGCGCTTTAAATGCCGACACATAATCTTTCGATCCTGCTTGCTCAGGTGTTTGGCCTGCCAGCAAATGCAATACAGCTTCATTGGTAAACACAATACTCACCTGTTGTTCAAAGCTGGCACTGAGCATAGCAAAATCAAGCCCTTCACGAGTACTCGTGGTGCCTAAAGGTGCATGTCTAAAAATAATCACCAGTGATTTCATTATCTATTCCACAAATATCTTAAAAGCTAATTAATCTGTCAGCTTGTTCAATACCGACCACTAATTCACCTAAGCCGCCCATGGTAAATGCGTCACTGCTATTCCATTGTGGCTTACCATTTTCTGATGCATCTTGTGGTGAGAGTATGCCACGACGCAATGCTGCTGAAACACAATTGGTTAATGGTATTGCGTGCTGCGCTGACAAATTTTGCCAATGTGAGTGCATATCTATTTCATCAGATGCCGGACAAGTAAGGGCATTACTGTTGGTTACGCCATCTTGATAGAAAAAGACATTGATGATTTGATGACCGTTAGCTAATGCGCTTTGGCAAAAAGATAACGCACGAAAGCTGGCTGTTGAGCCATAAACACTTCCGTTTACTTGAATGATGAATTTGCTCATTATAAAAAAAATGACCCTAATGTAGGGTCATTTTAACGTAATTTACCAATGAACTCTATCGACGATTAATCGTCGTTGCCCATACCTAACAAATGTAGCAGGCTCATGAACAAGTTCAAAAAGTCTAAGTACAATGAAATAGTCGCGCGAACATAGTTGGTTTCGCCGCCATTCACGATACGACTAGTGTCGTAGAGGATGAAACCGGTCATAAGCAATGCAATACCCGCATTCATTGCCATAAATAATACTGAACTACCGACGAAAATATTAATCACTACAGCACCGATCATCACTAGCATACCGGCAAATAGGAAACCGCCCATAAATGAGAAGTCTTTTTTGGTGGTTAAAGCATAAGCCGACAGTGATACGAAAATCACTGAGGTTAAGCCCAACGCCTGCATGATAAGCCCTGGGCCGTTCGCCATACCAACATAATGATTTAAAATATAACCGAGTGACGCACCTTGCATACCCGTAAAGGCAAATACCCAAAATATGGCTGCAGCACTATCGGGCTTTTTTTAGGGTCACAAATAACAATACTAAGCTACCAAGCGATAAACCTAATGACATCATTGGGCCAAGGTTAATCGCCATGGCTAAACCAGCAGTAACAGCAGAAAATGCCAATGTCATCGCCAGAAGCATGTAGGTGTTTTTTAGCATTTTATTGACATCAGTCGTCGATAGACTGGGTGATATAACTGATTGTTGATTCATTATCGTCTCCAGGTGTTAACTCAATGATTTGCTCAACGAGAAAAAAATCTTTCTCACTCTGAAGCTAAATCCTTTTCTATAGCGTAAGCAATGTACATTAAACAAAAATTAATTCATAACAAACATCATCTTAATAGGCGCTAATTTATCATAAACTATTCGATAAGTAATGTTATTAACAAAAACATATTTTGCATAATCTGTTTAGCTAAGCCATTCTTTTTTTCAGTTTTTCAGTGTCACCTAAGTGATCTAATACCCACTGTAGAGCAGGGCTCATATTGGCAGTATTCCAAGCTAAACAGCAGGCGGTGTCTTGTTTGGGAGTAGCGAGCTGTTTTTCTATTAGCGCACCAGCTTTGATAAAGATATCGGCTAAATGATATGGCATATACCCCACACCTAAACCTTCTCTAAAGCAATTTATCGCTCTGATCCAATCGGGTACCACAATTCGACGTTGATTATTCAATAACCAATTCGGTCGATGAGCAATATTATGCGCTGTGTCTTGCAGGCAGATTGACGGATATTGTAATAACTCTTCATCGGTTAACGCGTGCTCAGCTTTAGCTAAAGGATGATTCTTCCCAACTAAAAAAGACCACTGGATCATCCCCATATCGCGAGATTTAAAGGTGCCACCAACAGGAATGCTAGAGGTAGCGCCAATCGCGATGTCACTTTTTCCTGTAGACAGTGCTTCCCAGACGCCGTTATATACTTCTAAGCGAATAATCAATTCAATGTCGGTAAAATGCCGATAAAAATCAGCTATTAAGCCACTTATTTTGTCGGCGCGAACCATATTGTCAATCGCAATCGATAATGAAGGGCGCCAGCCATTAGCCACTTTTTGTGTATCACGCTTAATATTATTAAGTTTGGTCATGATCTCACGAGACTGGGCGACAAAATGTTCACCAGCAGGGGTTAAACTCACGCTGCGATGATGACGTTCAAACAATATTACCCCTAAGTCATCTTCAATCTGCTTAATGGCATAACTCACCGCAGAGGGCACTTTATTTAATTTATTTGCGGCGGCGGTAAAACTGCCTACGCGGGCCACAATATCTATCATTTCGAATGCTTGTTCTGAAAGCATCTCGCTATCCTTGGCATTAGCAACATTACTTGCAGTAAAGGTAAACATTAACCTAAATCAAATCAAGCAAAGTCGCCGTTATCGACCGTTTAATCACATTTGCATTAAGCTCATGGCTATTTGTTGTGACTTAAACAGGTGTTATTACAAATAGTGGGTTATGGGTGTTTATTGAGTGAATACCATCAAGCAAGCTGAGCTTTGTAAACTATGTTTAATAGCAGATGTGCAAAGGGGATTTTAACTTGGGCATAAAATAGCCACTTAGCAAATTATTTGCAATTTACTCTTTACACCATAGGGGCATTATCATATTATTCGCCCGCTCGGAGGGATGGCAGAGTGGTCGAATGCACCGGTCTTGAAAACCGGCAACGGTTTATCCCGTTCTAGGGTTCAAATCCCTATCCCTCCGCCACATTTAATGAAAAGGCCTTATCGAAAGATAAGGCCTTTTTGTTTGGGCAAAAGATAGAGATTTAAACCCAGGGTTCTTCTTTATTACAAGCAAGCTACCCCTCCGCCACATTAAAGACGAAAGGTTCATCAGAAATGATGAGCCTTTTTTGGTTAGGCAAAAGATAGAGATTTAAACCCAAGTGTTCCTCTTTATTACAAGCAAGCTATCCCTCCGCCACATTCAACGGGGAAGCCTCATCAGCAATGATGGGGCTTTTTGTATTTATAACATTTAAATCCAAGATTCATAGTTTTAAGATTGCTATATCTTTGCCATATTGAATAAATAGATAGGACTTTAATCCCACTAATTCTTGTTTGTTATAAACATGGTCATCCATCAATGTTGTTATCTAGAAAATAGCTGGCATAGTCAATTATTTCTAGATGTAGTAACTAAAGTTGATGCTGATAACGCGAAATAATGGCAGATAAGCATAGCGCCATTTATTTTTAATAGATTGAATATTGCTGCTGAAAACTGCTTAAAAATCACAATAGAGTTTGGCGCGTTATTCAAAGAAGAAGTAGGGGACTTTGCCCTATTAAAAGACATTACCAGCATTTAGACCTAAAACGACGACGAGGCGCTGTAAAATTGCCAGCGCGGGTTGTGTGCGTAAACAATTACTTCTGAATTCCACAAACTATTTTCTACTTGATCGATATCAAGCTTTTCTGTTGTCTTGGTTTTAGCTAATGCGTCATTTTGTAGCCATTGAGTGCACATACTTTAAATCACTCGGTTGAATCTGTGCGTTTAGAAAATGAGCGCAGGTGTTGGCAACTCAAAAACGAAAGGCGTTATGTGTTATCTTTAAAATAGCTAGAATATTTTGATGGAGATAGTGATCTTATGCTCTCGGTTAAGAGCATGTCATGAGTTTTGTTCACCCTGACTGAGTAAGCTAGGCCATATTTGGCTTGATTATTGTTATTGTTGAGCCATGAAATAAATGGCAATTTAGGCTGAGAATTCCACATTAATGCCAGTAGAGGCAATCATATTCTGCACGTCCCATCATATCCTGCATATCTAGACAAGAATTAACCTAAGGGGTCTTTAAGCATGAATAAAGCAAAGAATAGCGGCAGCCATCATTTGCCAGTTGACACTTTCAGTAGCCACACCCCGACAGCAACATCCGTTTCGCACCCCATACCCACGGGGTTTGTGCGCGTGCGCGGCGCCCGAGAGAATAACCTGCAGAACGTCGACGTGGATCTACCCAGGGACTCGATAGTCGCCTTTACTGGGGTGTCCGGCTCCGGCAAATCTTCGCTCGCCTTTGGCACCATTTTCGCTGAGGCCCAGCGACGTTTCTTCGAGTCCGTCGCGCCTTACGCCCGTCGCCTGATCCAGCAAGGCCATTCGCCTCAGGTGGATGAAATTACTGGATTACCGCCAGCCGTCGCACTGCAACAGCGCCGAGGAACACCCAACTCACGCTCAAGTGTAGGCACAGTTACCACCCTCTCGAATTCCCTGAGGATGCTTTATTCTCGAACAGGAGTTTATCCTGATGGGGCTTTGCGCCTCGAGTCAGACTCCTTCTCACCCAACACCGCCATGGGCGCATGCCCTAAATGTCAGGGACTTGGAACCGCGCACACAGTCACAGAGGCATCGCTGGTGCTCGACCCTTCACTGAGTATTCGCGAAGGTGCCGTCACGGCTTGGCCTGGGGCGTGGCAGGGTAAGAACCTGCGTGACATTCTCACAGCGCTCGGCTATGACGTGGATAAACCTTGGGAACAGCTGTCCCGCGCCGATCGCGATTGGATCTTGTTCACCGAGGAACAACCCGTGGTCGACATCATGCCGGAGCGGGAAAGGCCTCGACCTTACAAGGGAAAATTCTGGAGCGCGCAGAGTTATGTGATGCACACGCTCGCCGATTCAAAAAGCACCTCTGTGCGTAACCGTGTATTGAAATATGTTGAATCAGGGCCATGCCTAACATGCGCGGGCAGCGGACTGCGCAGCGAAGCTCTCGCGGTTACCTTCAACGGCCGCACCATAGCCGAGCTTAACAGCTTGTCGCTCACCGAGCTCCGCCGTGTGCTTGACCGTCCGGCGGCCAGCAATACCCCTGGTGAAACTATCACCAAGGATCTTACTCGCCGCCTCGATGTGCTGCTCGATCTCGGCCTCGGATACCTCAGTCTAGGCCGCGCAACACCCACGCTCTCTCCTGGTGAAATGCAGCGGCTGCGCATTGCCACCCAGCTGCGCTCTGGGCTCTTCGGCGTGATCTACGTACTCGACGAACCCTCCGCTGGGCTACACCCAGCAGATGCCGAGCCGCTCCTTGCCGTACTTGAGGAGCTCAAATCTAGCGGTAACTCAGTTTTTATCGTGGAACACAATATGGACGTGGTGCGCCGCGCTGACTGGGTCATCGACGTCGGCCCACATGCGGGAGAGCAGGGCGGAGTAGTCATTTACAGTGGACCGACGGCGGGACTCAAAGATGTACCCGCCTCGATCACGCGAAAATTTCTCTTTGCAAGCGAGCGCCCAGTTCCGGCGGCACGCGAGCAACGACATCCGCTCGGCTGGCTTGGCCTGACGGGGATAACCCGCCATAACCTACGCGGCCTTGATGCCAAGTTTCCGCTCGGCATACTGACCGCGGTTACAGGTGTATCGGGCTCTGGCAAGTCCACCCTAGTGAGTCAGGTGCTCGCCCAGACTGTAGGCTTGTACCTTCATCCAGATCTAGACCCCAGTACCGGGATCGCATCCACAGCCTCGATGAACGGCGAGAAGGATGATCAACCCGAGCCTAAACCCGTTGAAATCACCACGGTTGAGACGATCACTGGGGCGGATCTGATCGATCGACTGGTGCGCGTTGACCAGAAACCGATCGGTCGCACACCGCGTTCCAACCTCGCCACCTATACAGGCCTGTTCGATGCCGTGCGTACCACATTCGCCGCGACCCCCGAGGCTCGAAGCCGAAACTTCGGCGCCAGCCGGTTCTCGTTCAACGTGGCGGGCGGCCGCTGCGAGACCTGCCTTGGCGAGGGATTTGTGGCGGTCGGTCTGCTTTTTTTACCAGGTAGTTATATGCCCTGTTCCGACTGCGACGGCACGCGATATAATCCTGAGACACTCGAGGTGACGTACTGTAACAAGAATATAGCCGAGGTGCTTGGGCTTACCGTGGATGCGGCAATGGTGTTTCTCGCCGATGTGCCCTCGGCATTGCGCAGTCTTAAGACCCTTAGTGAGGTTGGGCTCGGCTACCTGCGACTCGGTCAACCCGCCACCGAGCTTTCCGGAGGCGAGGCGCAGCGCATCAAGCTCGCGACCGAGCTGCAGCGGGCACGCCGCGGCCATACGCTGTACATTCTCGACGAGCCCACAACCGGGCTGCATCCTGCCGACGTGCTATTACTGCTCGCTCAGCTCAACCGCCTCGTCGATGCTGGCAATACCGTGATTGTGGTGGAACACGATATGGACGTAGTTGCCGCCGCCGACTGGGTTATCGACATTGGCCCTGAAGGCGGTGACAAGGGCGGCTGCATAGTGGTCGCCGGCACGCCCCATGCAGTGGCCGCTCACCCAGCGAGCCGAACGGCGCCTTACTTGGCCCAGTGCGTCTCTACCAACTGAGTTTACTGTTTGCCGTGGCAAATTCAGTAAACCTGACGCGCTGGGGCACCGATCCCAGCGCCAGTTGATAAGCCGCAATAGTTCCTACGCGGGTTCGACAGTGCAGCACAACGAGTAGCAAAGTAGGCAGCATAAATCTATCTGTAATAACACACTAAACCATCACTTTAGTATTTAAACTGATTACATTTTAACCGCGACAGCAAGTAGAGAGGCAGTGCGAAATAGCACTGTCTCACAAACTACCGTTATTTTACTGATCCAAAAGCGTATTATTATCATGGAAGTTAAATCTGATAAGTGTTTTTAAGCGGTTGTAATGGTTAACTCATATTTTTATGATTAAAAAATTGACTTTTTAATTCAGGAATAAAGCCAGTTTCAGTTAGCAATTGCAGGGTTGATTTTAGCTTGTGAAACTAACCAATTGAAACAGAATGATTAATTTAATATTTAACGCGAGAGTCTTGGGTGTAAACTCTTTTGGGAGCATTGCGGAGGCTTTATTTATCCATGGCCTTATTCCACATTTGCTTATAGGTATTACGGGTTCTTGAGCTTAGAGGGCGCCATAAATATTGCTCAGAGAAAAATGTCTCATCTCCGAC
Organism: Shewanella vesiculosa; assembly: GCF_021560015.1. NCBI lineage: Bacteria > Pseudomonadati > Pseudomonadota > Gammaproteobacteria > Alteromonadales > Shewanellaceae > Shewanella > Shewanella vesiculosa. The sequence continues at coordinate 907,754 of NZ_CP073588.1, forward strand.
TCTGGCATCTTTAACTAATTGTGGGTCGAGTAACTTAGCCGTAGCACCATTTACAATAATAGAACCATACATTTCTAATATGCGTTTTTGCACTGGTTCGCTGATCATAAAGTCGATTAGTAAATAGGCCGCATCTAGCTTTTCACCTTTAACATGCCTTCCTATAGCTAAAGTATCTAGCCACACAGTTTGGCCTTCCTTAGGGGTTGCTAGTTTCCAGTTTTGTCCGCTTTTATTGGCAGCTGCTACCCCAAACCAATATGTGGTGGCCAATTCTAGATCTTTCATGCGCTCTACATCAGCCATACCGTTCCAAAATGAGTCTGCATTTTGGACTAGGCTCGTCAGTTTAGCTTGCACTTTAGGCTTATCAAACTCTATGGCATCTATGTCGTAGAAAGATTCTGGTGGGTAACCTAAAACCAGTA